>CALVVD010000018.1 GCA_944363745.1 uncultured Bacilli bacterium
AATCCTATTAATAAAATTAATATTATAGCAATACCAATTATTATTATCTTTTTATTTTTCTTTATTGCTTCCTTCATCATTTTCACCTACCTTAATGTTGCTATTAGACGGAAGGAATAGTCATAATGTATACCTCCACTCATAACACCATATCTAAATATGCCACTGTTATTTATAAAATATCCACCACCACGTATCATCCACTCATATTGATCTCTAATCATATAAGACTCATCATTATACCACCCTACCATTTCTGATAAACTATGACTTAAACACTCTTCTCCATTACAAGCTATATTTACATCTGATGATGTATACTTATCATAATACTTAGATTCTGGCATAGATGTGAATCCTGAAGAAGAAATTATATCATTATAATTTGCCATTACATATTCCACAGTACCGCCACTCATATCATATATTCCATAAATTGTTCCTGTTGTACTGGCTCCTGTTCCATTTATATCAATATTATATTGGTATTGACATCCATAATCTGTATTTGCATTAGAAGGTGCTCCATAACTACATCCTGTTATAAAACTGTCAGATTTATTTTGATATACTTCTTTATTCGCTCCACTATAATTAATATTACCTAACTTTCCATATTTACTCTGTGAAAGGTATGCTACTACTGCCCATTCACTATTCTTCATCATATGAGTATCAATGGCATCAGTAAATCCATATCTATTACCTTCATCATTCATTTTTAAACCTACATTAAAGGCATTACTAATATTTATATATCGCCAACTAGTTACATTTGGTTTTATCATCGCATCTAATTCTGTTGTATTTCCTCCTCCATAACTTGCACTTGGATTACTACTACTTGTCTCAAACTTTCCTACCCAGATTCCACTAAGCTCCTCATCTCCAAAGGTAAAGGCGTCTGGAGTATACCAACTATTATTACTTATACCATTATTTACTATATATTTAGCAGTTCCTCTATCTTTAACATTTTCTGATACAAACTTTACATCTATCTCTCCTGGTAATTCTTGTGTAGGTGTACTATCTAAATAATCTCCTTGTTTTCCATAATAATTTGTTCCATCTTCACTTCCTATTGTGTAACTATATCTTGGTATCCATACCCACATTGTCTCTATATCATCCATTGAAATTACTGTTCCTACATTTGCATTTTTATATGTATCTCTTGTTGAAGATGATACTGTTACAGCATTTGCCCATTGTCCACTATTATAATTATACCAATAATTAGTATTTGCATCTGCTTTTACCCAATTACTTCCATTATAAGTTACCGCTATCATGCCATCATCTAATTCAGGTACATTTGGAGTATTTTGTTTTCTATCATAACTTGTTACTACTATCTTACTCTGATATATCTTACCTTGAGCAGAGTTATCTGCATTCTCATCTAACCACATCCATAAAGTATAGGTAGTATTATCACTTTGTTCCAATACTTGTTCATTCATTACATCAAAAGTTCCTATTCCATAACTATTTACTTTAACTACTCCACTATCATATCCCTTATCATTTATAAGTCTCATCTTTAAATAACTATTACTTAAAGCATTATTACTATCTTCTTCTAATGATATATGATAATAAGCATCTATATTTCCTGTATTAGTTATAGTAAAGGTATATGGAGTTGTCTTTAATCCTTGATTATCCGACATAGGAACTGTGTTTTCTAAATTTATATTATTTCCTTCACTAAAGTCTACTTTTAATATTCCTGCTGTTAGACTTATCTCTTTTTCTCCTTCTATATTCATTGTTAGTAAGGCATAACTTGTTCCTATTAATGCTATTATACTTATTAATATTACTATTACTGATATTATTATATATTTTCTTCTTTCCATATTGCATACTCCTTACTACTTTTAATATTACCAATTATTTCTATTCTTATACTTTTATTATCTATAAAAATATTAACACATAAAATCCTATTTATCAATTATTTTAACATTATAAAAAGAATAGAATAATCCCTTACTCTATTCTCTTTACACTACAAAAGAAAGTAATTTTATTACTTAGATATTTACTAAACTGCCCCCCCCCAAGTAACATATTGTAAACAAATTCTTCTCATATTTTTACCTTCTTTCTACTTATTTAATTCATCTATATTTACTATTTCCCCTATTGTTACTTCACTACTTCTTTGTCTTGCTGCTTGCCAACATGAAGTAATATTAAAGGAATCTCCTCCATCTGGTAACCAAACCATTATTATATCTAATATTGTTGGTAATAAAAAGATTATAATAGCTGATACAATTTGTGATATTATTTTTCTAATAAAATGTTTTTGATCTGGATCAGTTATAATCCTTGCTATAGTTATAATTAAGCTAATAATTAATATTATAGGTACTACAATACATATAATATCAAAAGCAGTTTGCGTTAAAGATAATATATGTGCTAATGCATAATCATTACAAGCATCAGCAGTAGCTAATACATAAATCATTTAAAACACCTCACTTAGTTTTCTTTTCACTAACAGCTATACCATCACCAACATCATATATAGTTGTATTATATCTATCATTATTCTTTAAAAAAGTAATATAGTCTTTAATCTTTCTAACTATTCCTCTTAAATTACGACTAACTATTTCTTTTTCATTCTTTTTAACTAAACCATGAAAATACATATTATCTGTAATTATATATCCTTCAGGATTTAGATTTCTTTCAAATAACTCAAAGAATTTAATATTTTGTGCTTTAGCAGCATCTATAAATATCAAATCATACTTATCATCTAATTTAACATTTAAAGCATCATTAAATATTGGAGTTATTCTATCTTCTAAATTCAACTTTTTAATATTCTTTAAAGCTTCCATATATCTTTGTTCGTCTCGTTCTATTGTTGTAACTTTAATATTAGGACTACACAAAGTCATCATAATAGCAGAATATCCTATAGCAGTTCCTATTTCTAAAACGTTTTTTATTTGATGTTTAATAATAAATGTTGTTAAAAAGTCAATTCCTTCATCTTGCATAATAGGTACTTTATTAATAATAGCATATTCTTTAATTTCTTTGATTTGTGTATAAGTATTTTTTACCATATCCACTCCCCATTTTCTTTTAACTCTCTTACCTTTTGCTTCATGTTCACTAGCACTTCTAGTAAAATAAACATTTCTATTTTTATCTGCTACAAAGTATAAATAATCAGAAGTACTTGGATATATCGCTGCTTCAATACTAGATACTGATGGGTTACATATTGGTCCTATTGGTAAACGTCCTGCCATTTCACTACTTCTTGTATTATAAGGATTATACGTATTAAACATTTCACTTGTTAAATCAGAATCCATCTTTTCATTAAATGCATAATAAGTAGTAACATCACTACCAAGATTCATACCATTATTTAATCTATTATTAAAAACACTTATAATCATCTTTCTATCTTCATCTTTAACACCTTCAAGTTCTGCTATACTAGCTAGGGTTAAAGTACTATGGATATTACCTTGTTCTAATATATCTTTATAAGGTTCTAACTTACTAGCTTCTTCATCTAATAGTGTTGTTATAATATCTTCACTAGTTAAATTAGTTAAAGAAAACTCATAAGTATCAGGAGCAAGATAACCTTCTAAAGGATAATATATCTCTTCATTTAAAATTTCATCTGTTAAGAACCAATAATTACTTATTAAAGTACTAAGATATTCTCTATTATTAATAGTATTTATAAACTCTTCTTCACTAATATTAGTAGATTCTCCTATTACTTTAGCATAATCTCTAATGGTTTCTCCTTCTTTAAAAGTTAATCTAATACTATCAGAATTATTTCCTTTTTCTAATATTCTTACTATTTCATCTAAACTCATACTTTTCTTTAAAAGATAAGTAGAAGCTTTAAGACTGCTAACATTATTTAATTTAAGATAAGCTTTAAAGAATGTTTCATTTCTAATTAAGTCTTTATCACGTAATGTCTTGGCAATATTATCTGTAGACATTCCACTAGGAATAACTACTTCAATATCTGCATTACTACTTTTATCAACAGGACTAGTATTATATTGATAAACTACAAATGCTATAATTAAACAAAATCCTAGAATACCAAGTATTAAAGCTAATATACGTTTTTTATTCATACTGCCAACTCCCACTATGTTTTTATTCTTCGTCTTTATTTTCAGTTTGTTTTTGTACTTCCTCTTGAATAGTCTCAAGAATTTTTTCAATTACTTGCCATTCTTTTTCAGTTTCAATTGGATCTAACCTAGTAGAATCAGTTCCAGGATAATAAACACTAGCATATACTTGAACATTACCCTTTTCATCTACACTATTATCAGTATAAGCGATATAACTTTTATTAGTCTCTTCATTATCAAAAGTAAATAATACATCATATACTGTTTCATTACCATATTCATCTTTTAATTTAAATTGATTTTTTCCATCCATATTAATTTCTCCTTTGATCTAAAAATGATTGTAATATAATTGTAGCAGCTACTTTATCTATTACTTTTTTTCGTTTCTTACGACTAGTATTACCTTCTATTAAGTAATACTCGGCACTTTTAGTAGTAAGTCTTTCATCTTCTAAATAGATAGGTATAGATAGTTTAGATTCTAAAAATTCTTTAAATTTTAAAGTCTCCTCTGCTCTATTACCTAAAGTATTATTCATATTTTTAGGTAGACCTAATACTAAGGCATCTATTTGTTCTTTGTTAATAATATTGATTAAGTCATCTAAACAAGAATTAGGATTGTTATCATGATGTAAAACACTATAAGAAGTAGCGATTAAAGCAGTTTTATCACTAATGGCAAGGCCAATAGTCTTAGTACCTAAATCTAGTCCTAAATAACGCATTATTTATTTAAGAAACTAGTAAGTAGCACTTCTACTATCTTACTTCTATCAATAGTTTTTATTTTACTTCTTGCATCTTGATAACTTGAAATATAACCTAGATCACCACTAATTAAGTAACCTACTATTTGATTTGTAGGATTATAACCTCTTTCTTTTAAAGAGTTATAAACTTCATATAAGGTTTTATGTATCTTAGCTTGATCATCAGTTACTATTTTGAATAATCTTGTTTTATCATTCATATTATCACCTCACTACAATTACTAAAAATAGTTTAGCATTTTTTTTAGGTAAGTTCAAGTAGAAGAAAAGAAAAAGGTATGTACTATACATAAATTCGATTTTTAAGTATAACTTTCTTATTATATAAAGAAAAATAGATGGGAAATTTCATCTATTCTGCAACACTTTCAAATTGGGAATTATAAAGTTCGGCATAGAAACCATTTTTCTTAAGTAATTCATCATGAGTTCCTTGTTCTACTATATCTCCATCTTTCATTACTAATATAAGGTTAGCATTTTTAATAGTAGAAAGTCTATGGGCGATAACAAAGCTTGTTCTACCTTCCATTAAGTTATCCATAGCTTGTTGAATTAATTGTTCCATTCTAGTATCAACACTACTTGTCGCTTCATCCAAAATTAAGATTTTAGGATCTTTAAGAATAACTCTGGCGATAGTTAATAATTGTTTTTGACCAGCAGATACGTTATCACTTTCTTCATTTAGAACCATATCATAACCTTCTGGCATTGTTCTAATAAAGTGATCTACATGACTTGCAATCGCTGCATCATATACCGCTTCATCACTAGCATTTAAGTTACCATAACGAATATTTTCTTTAATGGTATCACTATAAAGCCATGTATCTTGTAAAACCATACCAAAGAGACTTCTTAAATCATCACGCTTCATATCTCTAATGTCAACTCCATCTATTTTAATAGAACCTGAATTAACATCATAGAATCTCATTAATAGTTTTACAATAGTTGTTTTTCCAGCACCTGTTGGGCCAACAATGGCAATCTTTTGACCTTTATGCATCTTAGCACTAAAGTCATTGATAATAATTTTGTTTTTATTATAACCAAACTTAACATCTTCAAAAGTTACAGTATTACCCATTTTATCTAAGTCATAAGTAACTTTCTTAACATCAGGAACTTCTTCCTTTTCTTCTAAGAATTCAAAGACTCTTTCAGCAGACGCTACCATTGACTGAATCACATTACCTATTTGGGCAATTTGGGCAAGAGGATTCATAAAGTTTCTAATATACTGAGTAAATGATAAGATATCTCCTACTTGAATTTTTTCTTGGATAACTAAATATCCTCCTAAAATAGATATTAAAACATAACCAATATTACCAATAAAGTTCATGATTGGATGCATCATTCCTGAAAAGAATTGAGCACGCCATGCCGAATTATATAATTTCTCATTAGTTTTACTAAAATCTTCAATAGTCTTTTCTTCTCCGTTAAATAACTTAATAACAGTATGTCCTGAATAAGCTTCTTCAATTGTACCATTGATATTTCCTAAATACTTTTGTTGATTTAAAAAGTATTTTTGAGAGTGTTTCATAATAAAACTCATCATAAATAAAGCGATTGGAACAATAACTAAAGTTACTAAAGTCATTAGAGGACTAATTGTTAACATCATAACAATAACACCTATTAAAGTAGTAACAGAAGTTAAGACTTGAGAGATTGATTGATCTAAACTCTGTGATAGAGTATCAACATCGTTTGTAACTCTTGATAAAATCTCTCCTGTTGTTTTACTTTCAAAATAAGATAGAGGTAATTTATGCATTTTATGAGATATTTGCTCTCTTAAATTAAAGGTAACTTTTTGGTTTACTCCACTCATAATGAAAGCTTGTAAATATTGAAATATAGCACTTATTATATATAAAGATAAGAGAGTTAAAAGAATAGTTCCTACTTTAGAAAAATCTATACCACTAGTAGTTCCCATTACTTTACCTACAAGTCCATTAAATATTTCTGTTGTGGCTTGTCCTGATATTTTAGGACCAATTATTGAAAATACTGCACTACAAACAGTAAAGATAACAACAAAGACTAAACTTACTTTATAAGTACCTAAATACTTAAGTAATTTCTTTAAAGTACCTTTAAAATCTTTAGCTTTTGCAGTTCCATTCATTCCTCCTCTAGGCATTTTCTAACTCCTCCTTTGTAAGTTGAGACTCAGCTATTTCACGATAGACAGAGCAGTTTTTAAGTAAGTCTTTATGAGTTCCTATACCAACTACTTTACCTTCATCAAATACTACTATTTGATCTGCTTTTAATATTGTATTAATACGTTGAGCGACAATAAAGATAGTTGAATTCTTAGCATATTCATATAAAGCTTTTCTTAGTTCAAAATCAGTCTTAAAGTCAAGTGCAGAGAAACTATCATCAAAGATGTAAATCTCTGGATCTTTTGCAATTGCACGAGCGATTGATAATCTTTGTTTTTGTCCACCAGATACATTTGTACCTCCTTGACTTATTGGACTCTTATAGCCTTCTTTTTTAGCTAGAATAAATTCTTCTGCTTGAGCAATACGAGCTGCTTCTATCATTTTCTCATCAGACATATCTTCATCACTATATTTAATATTAGACTCTATGGTACCTGAAAATAATACACCTTTTTGAGGAACATAACCAATTTTATCATGTAAATCACTCTGTTTAACATCTTTAACATTTATACCATCAACTAATATTTCTCCTTTAGTAACATCATATAATCTTGGTATTAAGTTAATTAAAGTACTTTTACCACTACCAGTAGAACCAATAAAAGCTGTAGTTGTTCCAGGTTTTGCTGTAAAGGTTACATCAGTAATAACATCTTCATCACTATCAGGATATCTAAAACTAACATTTTTAAACTCAACAAGTCCTTTAATTCTCTTACTAAATGTTTTAGGTTTCTCTGGATCTTTAATAGAAAGATCTGTCTCTAATACTTCCATGATACGATTAGCAGATACATTAGCACGTGGTAACATAATAGAAAACATTGATATCATCAAGAATGACATAATTATTTGCATTGAGTACTGAATAAAGGCTAACATATCTCCAACTTGTAATAAGCCATCATCTATTTTATGAGCACCTATCCAAATAATTAAAACAACAATACCATTCATAATAAACATCATACCAGGCATCATTAAGTTCATTACTCTATTAACAAATAGGTTTGTTTTCTTTAAGTTAGTATTCGCAACGCTAAATCTTTCTTCTTCATATTTTTGATTAGAGAATGCTCTAATAACAGGAATACCAGTAATAATTTCTCTTGTTACTTGGTTTAACTTATCAATAAGTTTTTGTACTCTCTTAAACTTAGGCATAGATAATGCAAATAAAGTAAATATTAATGTTAAGACACAAACTATTCCTAACCATATAATATAAGTCATTGATGGAGCGGTTTCAAATACCTTTCTAACTGCACCAAAAGCAATTATAGGGGCATATATAAATAGTCTTAATGTCATAATAATCATCATTTGTACTTGTTGAATATCATTAGTACTTCTAGTAATTAATGATGAAATACCAATAGTTTTATATTCGGCTGTACCAAAGTTTAAAACTTTTGTAAATTCTTTCTTTCTAACTCTCTTAGATAGACCAGAACCTACTCTAGCACCAAGTAATACAGTAAGAATTGTTGATGCTACACTTATTAGAGATAATCCTAACATTTTAAGACCAGTAATTATAATATAGTTAGTTTGAATAGCATCAGTATCAAGTCCTACTTCTGTATATTCTAGTTTAATCGCTGCAACTGCACTTTGACTTATAATACTATCAGGCATATCTTTAAACTGATCATTAATAGATTTTCTCATCTTATTAAGTTCATTACTTGGTAGCATTTCAATGATATCTATTACAGCCATATTTTGCATAGTACTAGGCATATCCTTTTTTATCTCATTTTGAATATTAACTGCTTCAGTCTCTTTACTAGTTAACATATAATCAACAAGAATAGCTTTCTCTAAGTCACTATTAGACTTATCTTCATCTTTAATGACATAAACAGGTTCATCATATAAAATGTCATAGTCATGTTCATTATCTTTTTCAGTAATTAATTCATAATTAGATAAAATTTCTTTTTTATCTTTATCATTTACAAATAATAAAATCTCATCTAATTTAGAAGCTCTAATTACTTTAGGATTAACTTCTTCTATACCACCCTGTTGTACTCCTACATTAATAATATTAGAAGTATACTGAGGTATAGTTAAATCACAGTTCGCTTGAACTATTAAAAGTAAAATAATCAGAATAACAGATAAAATATTATCTTTTAAATATCTAAATATCTTTAACATACTTCCTCCTTCTTTAAACATCCATATTTCAAAATATCTAGTTGTTCATAATAATCATCAAGTATCTTTTCATCAAGACTATTATTTCTTAACAGCTTAATTAAAGTGACCATCAAAAGATGCATATTAATAGCAAAAATTACTTCAAGATGACGTTTAGCATTATCATTAAGTAATTCTACATTGATATTAGGAATAAGTTCTTTTAAGAGTCTCTTATCACGAAAACCAAAGGTTCTTTTAGACTCTTCCATAATAGTGATATTTTCTAAAGATTTCTTAAAGAAGTTTACATTATTATTTTTAAAGGAATTATATGTTCTTTTAATATTATCTTGAAACATATTAAACAAATCTCCTTTATTATTAATTAAATCTTCTTTCATATTATCTATAAGTATTTCACTATATTGTTCTAAAAGATAAAAGTATAAATCCTTTTTATCTTCAAAATACATATAGAAACTTCCTCTAGAAATACCAGCTTCTTTAATAATTTTATTAATAGAGGCATTATTAAAATCATTAAGAGAAAACTCTTTAAAGCTAGCTTCAAGCAGTTTTTTCTTCTTTTCATCATTTAATCTTAAGAATGTATCACTAGCCATAAACTCCCTCCCAACAGTCACTATATCATTATATGTGACAAGTTGTCATATGTCAACAAAAAAATAAAAAGTAAGTAAAATTTTACTTACTAATATTATTTATTTTCTTAAATACTTTATAACTTTCTCTTATACCTTTAACTGTTCTTTCATTCATTTCTATTAATATTTCTAAAGGAATATCATTTTCTCTTTTTAAGTACTCTTCTAAACTTCCTAAAATACCAAATTGTCCTAATATAATAGTAATATTATTATCAGTAATATTATTAAGAGCGATAGATGTTTCTTTAGATATAATTCTATAACTTCTTTGTAAAGTATGATAACAACTATGTTCTATTTTTAAATCAGATACTTTAGATACACTATATTTTTCTTTTTCTTTAGAAACTATACCTACCATTAATAATGTCTTTCTAGCTTCTTCATAAGGAATTTCTTCTTTATTATCAAAATATTTATCTATTAAAGAAATCTGTTTTAACAATATTTCTTTAATATTATTTTTTTCTTCATTCACAATTATATTCCCCCTTAAATGTTCTTATATTATACACTATTAGTAAAAAAATACAATAAAAAAGTCCAAAGAAACGTTTTGGATCTACGATAAAACCTATACTTATGTACAGGTGGGTGTATATAGTCAGCTCTTAGGATCCCTTTCAAGTGGAAAGGTCTTCAACACAAACATGACAATCATCAATACTCCCTTATCGTCTCTTTAGTCGGTTTTATACTGAGTCATCCTTATCGTTTTCTTTAGACAATTATAGTATATCATAATTATATTAAATTATTCAATATTTTCTAACTCTTTTACAAAATTTTCTATTAAATGAGCCATAGTAGCACATCCCATAAAAGCAACTACACCATCTTTATCTTTTAAAATGTTTTTAACTGTATCATCATCTACAAGCTCACTATTTGGTATTAGTTCTATTATATCTTCTGACTTAATTGGTGGATAGTCATCAGGATTTTCTCTATCACATTTAATTGGCGTTAAGTAAACTTTATCTGCTACACTTAAAGCTTTTGCAAATTCATTTTTAAAACGTGATGTTCTAGAATAAGTATTAGGACGAAAAACAACTGTTAACTTCTTATCAGGATATTTTTGTCTAATCGCTTCAAGAGTAACTTTAACTTCGGTTGGATGATGAGCATAGTCATCTACTATGATAGTATCTCCTACTATAGTTTCTGCAAAACGTCTATTAGCATTTTTAAAACTAGGTAAAAGTTCTTTTATCTTTTCTTTACTAACACCTTCATCCAAAGCACAAATTATTGATGCTACTGTATTCATGACCATATGATGTCCATATAAAGGAACAGTAAAGGTATCAATTAATTCATCTTTTTTATATAGAGTAAAAGTTGAACCAGTGGTTTCTAACTTAATATCTTTAATAATATAATCATTAGATTCATCTTCACCATAGAATACTACTTTGTTATTAAAATTAATTTTTCTAATATTTAAATCATCACCATTAGCAATAACATTTTCTGCTTTATTAGCAAACTCTTCAAAAGTTTTAATAGTATCTTCTATAGTATTATAAATTTCTGTATGTTCAAGTTCAATACAAGTAACGATAGCAGTTTTAGGATAATAAGCAAGAAAATGGCGATTAAATTCATCTGATTCTATTACTAATAATTTATTTTTCATATCAATATGACCTGTTCCATCTCCTATAAAGTAATTACAGCCTATAGTATCAGTAAATAAGTGTTTTAAAAGAGATGTTGTTGTTG
>CALVVD010000019.1 GCA_944363745.1 uncultured Bacilli bacterium
TTTTTTAATTAACGCCTATATAATATCACATTTTTATATAATATGCTATTAGAAATTTAACTTTATGCCGAGAAAACTTTTGACAAATAGGACTGGATTGTTACCTTATTAGTGTTTAATGCTTATTTTTTAACATTTTTGTTGAAAAATAAGTGTTAAAACACCTATAATTAATACAAGGTAGTCCTATTTGTCAAAAGGAAATTGGAATAAATTAAATTTCGGACTGGGAATTTAGTCGTTAAAAAAAGTTCCTTTAATAATTCGGGAACTTTCTATTTAATTTTACCTTTTTACTAAAAAGTAATCCTAATATAAGAAAGACACAACTTAAAATTATTCCTTTTATATCTTTTGGTATGATTCTATCTGAATCTTCTGTTGCAAGTGACATTGCTAAAACTCTTAAAGATGATTTCTCTTTAATTCAACACGAATCTGTTATTAGAAGAATTAAAAGATTATTTAAAAATAAATTATTTGATCCTTACAAATTCTATGATGATGTTATTAGATATGTTATTTCTAACTATAAACCTAAACATGATGATAAAAGAATTCATATAACTTTCGATCACATGTTTTCTCATGATAATTATACTGTTTTCATGATTACTATGAGAGTTGGTAAACAAGGTATCCCTTTATGGTTTAGATGTTTTAAAGATAAAGATGATTCTAATGCTTTTGAGGAAAAACTTTTAAAAGAAGGTATTTCCTATGTTTCTTCTTTATTCGATTCCTCTTATAAATTAATATTTCTTGCTGATAGATGGTTTAATTCTACTACACTTTTGCAGCATATTGATTCTTTAGGTCATACTTACTGTATTAGGTTAAAAAGAAATATTAAAGTATTTATTTATGATAAAAAAGAAGGACATAAAGTTTGGAAATTTTTAGATGAAATTACACCTGATAAATATCATTCAAAATCTTTTAATGATATTCTACTTACTGATAATTCTTATAAAACTAATATTGTTATTAGTAAAAGAGTTGATGTTAGTGAGCCTTGGATTATTGTTACTAATGGTTCTACTAGAAGAGCCATTAAAGATTATGGTTATCGTTTCGGTTCTATTGAATCAGTATTTAAAAATCAAAAATCTAATGGCTTTTATATTGAATCTGTTGTTAAAGCTGACTTAGATTATTTTACTTCCATGTATACTCTTGTTTGTTTCTCAACTCTTTATTTAACTATATTAGGGGCAGACTATTCTAAAAATAGTAGTTGTTATAAAACTGTTAAAATTACTACTCATAAATATTTTATAGAAAATGGTATAAGAGTAAAGAAAAGGGTGATGTCTTTATTTAATACAGGACTTACTTTATTTCATCTGGCCTTTAACTCCTCAAGATACATTAGACTCCCCTTTTCTTTTACTCTTTATGATATTTAAAAAATTGCAAACTATTAAAGTTCTTTTTGTCGTGGTTTAATTTATACTAAAAAGTGTAACTTCTGATACCAAAAGTTACACTTTTTCTAATTTTATCATTATTGCTACCAAATCATACACTATTGGTCGTGCTTTTATATCTGTTTTTCCTTTATTTTACAAGACCTTCACTAAAACTGTCCGTTACTCAGAAATTACATAAGGACTTGAGGCTGTTCCATCTCCAGATGTGAATCCGTTATCAGTAGTCACATTGATAACTGGACGCACGGCGTGGTGGTTAGCTACACCGCCGTAAATCAAAAACTCAAACTCAAACCAAACATCAGCAAGGCCACTACTGAAATTGGCCGGCGTCATACTCCAATAAGACATCTGAGAATCTCCTGGATTTAAATAACTATTTCCTACTACATATGAACTTTCTCCTGCGAATACTAATTCATCTGCTGTTATTAAGCCTGCTTTTAATCGGTATGAGCCACCATAACTTTCTGTTGTGCTTGGACATTTTAAAGTTGGTGCATTATTTCCAGGACTATTTTTCTGAAAATTTGCTAATCTATCTCCCATACTCGAATACATATAAACATTTGTTAAGTCTTCAAACAATGTTTCTGAGACATCGTATTCTCTAGCATTCTTATATCCACTACTATCACTACAGAATCTTCCTCCTAACACTTTACTATCATATGCTGTATTTCCTAATGCATTCTTATACCACGTATCTACTTCTTTCTTTATAAAACTATTCACGCCATTATCATATGTATAGCCTGCATATTTTGGATCATTATACTCTAAATTATATGGGCTTGCTCCTACTGCATATGAATTAGCTATATCACTATTTGTTGGATTTACACTTGTTCCATTATAGATTAGTCTTAAACTTCCATCTCCATTTACTCGCACTATCTTCCAGTACATTTTATCTCCTGCAGATGCTAATTTTACTCTATTACTTTCATTACAACTACTATTATATTCTTGACAAGATTCTAAACTTTGGAAATATCTACTACCATAGTTATATACATAATAGTCGTTTTGATATTCCCCAAACTGTACATTGTTATTATCTATATTTCCTCTAAAATAATAACTAACCCCATCTTCATCTTCAGCACTATATAACCCATTTGTTACTTGGCTAGGTTCATTTCCATATTGTGGGCCTTCTTCTGTAACTGATGCTATATAACTACCATTACTTGCATAGTTAAACATATTTGTAGTCTCTTCTTGTAACTCATTATTTGCAAGGATTGTTTCTGTTGTCTCAGGTACATACTTATCTCCTGCTTTTCCATACACATTTATTCTTACACTAAATGTTAATCCCCCTCCATCTCCTTGTGGATTATAACTTTCATCAACATACATTCTTAATCTATAGTTATTACTTTCACTAGAGTTCATACTACTTGTATATAAACTCATCTCATTACTTGGTCTTCCTGTATAGTCATTACTTGTTGTCTCTTCATTATATGTCTCTGGTACCATTAAGGCTTCTTCTGTTCCATCTGAGTTTACCTTTGTTAGATATAACTTTATATATTCTTCTCCTATAGTATTTCCATCTTCTTTTTTAGCAGATATTTCATAGTTTATATTTACATCTCCTACTATCTCACTACTTACAGTAAAATCAAAATACTCTCCAGGATTTAATCTAACTGTTCCTGTCTTGTCTGTTGTTGGCAAAGCTCCACTTAAACTAATAGTATTATCTGTCTCAGTATAAGTCATTGTTATTGATCCTGTTGTTATACTATTTACTTTACTTCCTGTTTTACCATACCTAAATGCCGCATAACTTGTTCCTACTATTATTACTATCATTAATAATAGTAATACTCCTATTATGATTACTTCTTTTCTTTTTGTTTTATCTTTCATTTACACTCATCCCTTACTACTTATTCTTATGCTTAATACTAACACATAAAATCCTATTTATCAATTATTTTAACATTATAAAAGAATAGAATAATCCCTTACTCTATTCTCTTTACACTACAAAAGAAAGTAATCTTATTACTTAAATATTTACTAAACTGCCCCCCCCCAGGTAACATTTTGTAAACAATTTCTTATCATTTTTTTACCTTCTTTCTTACTATTATTTTAACACAAATGGATTGTTAGCACTACCACTACCTGATTTAATCATAATATTATTATTAATCATAATAGTAGGTCTTACTTTTTTATAACTAGAAGCTTTATACTCATCAATATAACCACCACTTCTAACTGCATATACTTCAGAATTATTTAAAGAATTTGCAGTAGCAAGCCACCAATCAATACCACTAAGTTTTAAATAATTATAATTCTGACAAGTTCTATCAGTAGTAGCATTACAATTAGCATCAAGTGAAGCATTCATATAATCACTTGCACTAAGTAATCCTATCATTTGATTTTCAAATACATCACTACACTCTAATGTATTAGTTTTATCAGTATCAGTAGGAGCTCTCTTACCAATGCATAAATTAAAGTTTACTAATTTTTCTTTATCATTTTCACTTAATATAACAGTATCACTTTTACCATTATATAACTCTTGTAAATAATCATACATTCTACTAAGTCTATAATCATTAAATCCACTATTAAATCCATCAGTAGAATTATATCTATCATCAAAATCATGAGATAAATTAGAATCAGTCTCAGCCATTATTAATAATAACTTATTATCACTAGTAACTTTAACTATTCTAAACATTGTATTATCTAGCTTAACATAATTATTAACATTATCTCCTCTATAAACCTTTTCACCATTCATATCATATAAACCATCCCCACTAGTAACAATTCCCTGTTCTAATACTGCTTTATATAATTCTTTAGTAACATAATTATCTCCACACTCTAAATAAGGAGTATAAACATATTTATCATTTATTTTTCTAACTTCAACTCTTCCACTACAATCTTCATCTTTTCTAAGTTCACTTAAAGGTTTCATTAACTCTGCATTAGCAAGTGTCCTAGCTCTTACAGTAACAGTCTCTCCCTCTTCTTCAGGAAGTAATCCTTTTTGAACATCATAATACTCCATAGCAGCTTCTTTCATTTCTTGTTCAATATCTTCATAATCCATATTACCACCACCAATTATAGCGATTAGTAATAAAACAATTAAAAAGAGTACTAAAATACCAACTACTATTAACATAACCCTCATTAATTTCTTTCTCATATCTTTATGATTTTTATTATTAGAATTATTATTTATATTAGTATTATTACCACTAGTTGCATTAGCAATTACTTCTTTACCTTTATTCATTTCATTCACAGTACTCACCTCTTAGTCAAATAAATTGTAGCATTAAATAAGAAATATTGCAATTTATTTACTTCTTTAAAGACTCTAAAGTATCAATAGCAAGTTTATTAATAGACTTATTCTGTTCTTTTAAATGCCTTATTTGATTCTCTAAACAAAATATAACAGCTTTATCTATATCTATATAAGAAAGTCTTCTTTCTTCATCAATCATTGGATAATTTTTACCAGACTCTATCTTATCTGCTAAATATACTATTTTAGCAAGTAAATCCATAGAAGGATACCCAGTAGTATGATATCTAACAGCATTAACCATATCAGAACTAAAATTATATTTATCTAAAACAACAAAAGATCCAATAAGACCATGAATAGTCTTACTAGAAAAATCATCTAACATATCTTTAGGTATTTTATTTTTTTTAATAATCTCTTCATTCTTACTATTACTATATTCTTTAGCAATATCATGAGTAAGACCACATAACATACACTTATTAACATCACAGTTATAATGAATAGCAAGCTTCTTAGCTTCTTCCATAACTCTTAAACTATGATTATAACGATACTCTGATAAATTACTCTTTAAATATTCTTTAATCTCTTCAATACTACAATCCATAACTACCTCACAACTATATTATTACACATTTACTAATTTAGGTAAAGTAACTATTACTCTAGTTCCCTTTTCTTTTACTGAATTATACACTAAAGTTCCCCCATGCTGTTCAACTATCTCTTTAGACAAACTAACACCAAGTCCACTACCACGTCTTTTAGTAGTAAAAAACATCTCACTAATTTTATTTAAAGTCTCATTATCCATCCCAACTCCATTATCTTCAATAACTATTTTAATATTATTAGGATTATCTTCTAACTTAACATTAATATACATATTATCTTTATTTACATCTTTCGCTTCAATAGCATTCTTTAAAAGATTAATAAAAACTTGTTTTAATCTATTATAATCAGCTTCTATATATATTTCATCATCTATATTATTAAAAGATGATTTAATCTTATTCTTCTTAAATAAATCTTTTAAAGACTCTTCTAATTCTTCTAATAACATAGATAAATCCATCTCTTCTTTTTCTATTTTAATCTTAGTATAATCTAAGAAATCATCCATAAGTATTAAAGTTCTATTAATTTCATCTTTTATAATAGGAACATATTTCCTTACCTTTTTCTTATCATTAAAATCTATCATATCTAAATATCCTTTACAAACTGCTATAGGATTTTTAATCTCATGAGTAACTTTAAATAAAGAACTTCTAAGCTCTTTTTCTTTTTCTATTTTTTCTAAATCATTACTAAGTTCGACAATTTTCTCTCCTTTAGCAAAGAAATATATTATTAAGTTAGTAACAATATATAATGTTAGAATAATAGAAAACAAATAAATAAGATTAGCGGTAAAAGTACTTTCTGGTTTTATAAACCAAAATACTGCTAATGATAGCATAAAACTCTTAATTACAATAAATATATTAACGATACTAATAGGTTTAATTTTCTTTTTAATTATAAAAGTATAAATTACTAAATAACTAATATATTCAAAGACTAAGAATGTTAAATTTAGATTAAGGAATAGATATTGATAAAATATTAAAATAATGGATATGAAAATAGATAACCCTACTTTTCTTTTATAATAACAAATAAGTAAAGGTATATCAAAAATAATAATAGGATAGCCATTATAAAAAGAACAGTCATATCTTAAAACTAAGTATAAAGAACTAAAGATAGCTAGTTCAAAAGCTATATCTTTTTCTTCTATAGACATATTTCTTTTATAAATTGTATATAGCAAATATATTGCTAAAGGACATATTAAAAATACTAAACTTTTAATAATAACTTCAATAAACGACATAATTCTCCCTCTTTCTAAAATAATTATATGAAAAAGGAATGTAGAAGTTTGTCGAATTTTAGCGAAAAAGAAAAAATAGATGTTACTCTATTTTAATTCATCAATATATTTCTTTAGTTGTTTAGATTCAGGTCCTAAAATTATTTTTAATTGATTATCAATTTCAACTACTCCTTTAGCACCTAGTCTCATTATTGCATCTTTATCAGCTTTAGTAATATCTTTTAATGTTACTATAAATCTTGACATCTTAGTCTCTGTTTGAATAATATTATCTTTTCCTCCTAAATAAAGAACTAATTTATTAAGATCTATAGAAGCAGACTTTTTATTAGCTTTTAATACTGCTAGTAGAATTATTAAAAGAACTACTATAATAATTAAATATTCCATATCTTCACCCATAATAAGTATACTATACTTTATAAAAAAATAAAAGTGGAAATTAAATTCCTCTAAACACATAAACTAATATAGAGGATAGGTTATTAACTACACAAAATAAAACTATTAGAATAACCTATATTAGATAATAGATAAGAGGTGGTGTTTTGATGGAAAATAAAGATAGTTGCTGTTTAGGAAAATTATTAAAGGTTATAGATATATTACAAAAAAATGCTAATGGTAATGATTGTTTTGATGAATCTTGTACAAGACCTTATCTAGGAAGTAGCCCTAATATTATTTGTTTTAATACTAGACCAGTAACTTTTTATACTAAAGATGGTAGTTTATTTACTACTACTTATACACTAAATAATACTACTAATGAATCAAGTGTTTTTAGAGTAGAATCTGTTAATAACTGCTGTGTTAAATGTCGTATTTTAAGACCTAATCCAGATACAAGTGATGTGACAAGAAAATATCTTGCTACTAATGAATTTATAACTATTAATTTAAATTGTATCTGTGTAATTAGTTGTTTAGAAGATATTATCATTGATAATTTATAAAAAGGAGGATGAATATGTGTAATGATAAAAACTGTCTTACTGATATTTTAGAGACAATACTTTGTCTTCAAAATACTAAAGATAGTGATTGTGAAGTTAATGGATGTGACAAACCATATTTAGGACCTACTCCTAATTTAATTTGTTACAATACAAGACCAATAAATTTTTATAACTGTGTAACTGGCGCTCTTTGGTCTTTTCCATATACAATAGGAACTACTAATGGAACATCTAATGTTTTTAGATTAGAAAACTTAGAAGATAATTGTTGTACTTGCAGAGTATTAGCACCAAATTCTGATATTACAAATAGTTTAGAAACTTATGTTCCTACTAGTACATTCTTTACTATTAATCTAGATTGTGTTTCTGCTATAAGGTGTTTGCCTGATACTTTTATAAGTGGTGTTTAAAAGTCCATCATTTCCTTGATGGACTTTTTATATTTAAAGAAGTAATAGTAGATATAGGAATTACTTCATTATCTAAAGTAATAATAGAATCATTCTTTCTTAAAGCTAAATAAGTATCTAATTTTTTACCTGCAAATTCTATCGTTACAGGAACATTAAAGGCATATCCTTTAGTCTTAAAGATCTTATCTATTTTTTCACTTATAGTAAGATCTTTTTCTTTTATATCTTCTTTAACTTTATTTGTATTACTAACTTTCTCAGAATAATATTTTTGATTATTATTTTTCATACTATTATTAACTTTAAATATAGGTGGTAATTGTTTCATATCTTTCCTCCTAAAACATTTTATGTATTTTCTCTAATAAATTTTCCTATTTTCTGATATAATATTAATGACTTGAAAAGGAAGGCAGTGATTTAATGCGAAAAAAGACAAAAATTGATTTAACAATTGTTATACCTATAATATTATTCTCTATTATTAGTATTACTACTATATATAGTGCCATGACTTATTCTTCTAGTGATTTAGGTAATATTGCCCTAAAACAAGCGATATGGTATTTAATAGGTGGAATAATTATATTTATTTTATTTAAATTAAAGAATGATTATCTCTATAGAAATGCGTGGGTCTTTTATATTATATGTAATATTCTATTATTATCACTATTACTTTTCGCCCCAGAGATTAATAATAGTAAATGTTGGTTTGTAATTCCTTATGTAGGTAGTTTTCAACCAAGTGAATTTACAAAGATAAGTTTAATGTTATTACTTAGTGTTGTTATTTCTAATTTTAGAGAAACTACTGATCATCCTAGTTTAAAAGAAGAGTTTATATTTATATTAAAGACTTTAATAATTGTTTTAATACCAAGTATATTAACCTTTTTAGAACCTGATACAGGATCAGTAATGATTTATTTTATAATATACTTTTGTATGATGTTTACATCTGGTATTAGGCTTAGATGGTTTATAATAGGTGGTTCTATTATTGGAGTAGTATTAAGTTTAGTTTTAGGATGTTATTTCTTAAATGAAGAATTATTTGTAAATATCTTTGGTACTGATTTATATTATAGATTTGATAGAATATTGGATTGGCAAAATGGTAGTGGATTACAACTTGAAAATGCCCTAGCAGCGATAGGATCAGCAGGAGTATTTGGACATGGTTTTAACAAGACACCAATCTATTTTCCAGAATCATCTACTGACTTTATCTTCGCTGTCTTTGCTTCTAACTTTGGTTTATTTGGAGCGATTATCTTAATTGCCATTATTATTTTCTTTGATACAAGATTAATAAGTATGGCTACTAAAAAGATAGCGCCAAGAGATAAATTTGTCCTAGCAGGAATACTTGGAATGTTAATATTTCAACAAGTACAAAATATAGGAATGACAGTAGGACTATTACCTATTACAGGTATTACCTTACCATTTATTAGTTATGGTGGTAGTAGTTTATTATCTTATTTAATCTTAGTAGGAATTATTTTAAATATAGGTAATGAAAAAGAAAGAAGTTATAACATTTAAAAAGTCGGTTATTAAGCCGACTTTTTTATCTTTTAGACATCTCTTTAATTTTAGCATTTATTACTTCATTATCTGTTTCCAATTTAGTCTCATCATCTAATTTAGCATAAGCATAAGCTAGAGCATATAAATCGTTATCTATTTTTTCTTTTTGATTAGCTGGTAAATCTTTTGAGATTAGTTTTTTTATTGACTCACCATTAGAAATACCATTTTTCATTAAAATTTCGTCTAAAATTTTATCTACTGGTTCGTCACTTTGTAACGCATGTACATAATTAAGAAAAGCTTCTCTAACATTTTCTGTAATATTCTTACTGTTCTCTTTAGTAGTTTTATTATTTACTTTAGCATAAGCATAGGCAAGTGTATATAATTCATCATCTAAAATTTCTCTTTGAGAATCACGAACATTACTTAAAACATATTTGTTTAATACTTTAGGTATATTAATATGATGGCGTTCTAAAATATGACCAAATATTTCATCTATATTTTTACCATCTAGTAAATCAGACATATACCAACTTGAATCTTTTATAAATTTTTTTAATTCTTTTAATTCTGCTTTGTGTTTTTGATCAACAAATTCATCATGTAATTCTTTTAAAGTAAATATCTCATGCCATCCTCTTGATCTTGCAACAAAATTCATATAATCCAAAAGAAGCGTTGCACAGTTATCAATATCAAATTTATTCTCATCATCTTAAAGATTAATTAATCGCGTTAAAAAAAGCTGAAAGAAAAAGTCATCCCCATACAATTGATATTCTTGATAGTTGCGTAAATTTCCAAGACAATAAGATTGATCCACATAATAATCGCAATAATAATTATCATCAACATCGCGTTTATCAAAATATAAAATATACCAGTATATATCCATCCAAAATTGACTCAATATCTTTTTATTAATTTTTGCAGAAATATCTTTAGATGGGCAATATTTTTCTTTAAAGTAGCGGTAATTGCTCTTCTCTGGATGAAAAGCTTGATAAAACATATTGTTAATTGCCGTATCTCCTAAAGGCATAATTCCTTCTTGAAAAAATGAAATATCACATCTATTTCCATACTCACGATAATCAAATTTTGTAAATTCTTTTAACCTTTTTTCACTCATATAAATCCCCCCCATTTCAATTTAAATTAATGTTTATTATAGCTTTTTTTTAGTGGGTGTCAATAGGCTTATTTGTATTTAACACTTCAAGATATACTTCTTTTAACTCTTTCCCTACTGTCTTTATATCACACTTCTTGGCTATTTCCCTAGCCCCTTTACTTACACTTTTTAACTCTCCATTTAAAAAACGTTTAATCTTATCTTCAAATTCATCTACATCTTTCGCTTTATAAACATTAACTCCATCTTCAAGATAATTAAATATTGGAATATCTCTAATTATTGTATTAGTCTCCATAGCACAAGCTTCAATGATTGGAATACCTTCGGTCTCTTCATAGGTTGGGAATAAATATAAGTCACAACCCCCTAAAGCTTCTCTAATCATTTCTTGTGGTACATGGCCTGGAAACTTTATATTAGACATTTTCTCAGATTCTTTCAAAGCTTTTTTAACATCACTAGTCGCTGCAGCGATTGGACTAGAACCAAACCAAATAAACTTATATTCAGGTAGACGCTTAGCAAGTTCTACAAAATCAACTATTCCTTTTCTTCTACTATAAATACCAATACCTACTATTACTTTATCATCATTTTTATAACCATATCTCTTTAAAAAAGAATTTCTATAAGATTTATCAGGCTTAAAGAAATCAAGCTCTAAGCCATTAGATATAGCGACTATTTTTTTATTCTCTAGTCCTTTATAATGCTCTAAGATATTTTTAGAATACTCTGTAGGTGTTACAATAATATCTCCAAACTTATAACATTTTATTATCCACCATTTAAATAATTTACTTGTTAAATGTCCAAAGATAAAACCATCACGATAATCTTCTTCTGTTGAATGAGCATGATATACAATCTTTATGCCTTTCTTTTTTAGTTTTCTAGCAAGAAAATAAGACTTTAAAAAATATGTATTGATATGAGCGATATCATAAGTATCATTTATATCAGTAGTATAAGAAATTCCCTCT
>CALVVD010000020.1 GCA_944363745.1 uncultured Bacilli bacterium
GTTTTATAAGATGCTCTAAATACTTGTTCAAAGTATAATCCTTGACGCATATCTGCTATATACCATATTTCTTTAGGATTAAATCTTTTCATGCGAGAAGTGATAGTTGCTAGTTCCCTTGTAGCATAAAGAGTTGCACCATTACTTTTAATAACAACAAGTGGAGGCATAGGTGCTTTATCATCATCTTCTATTACTTCAACTATTTTAGCACCTTCACTATCGATTAAATATCCTGATTTTTCCATGATATCAATAGTTTCTTTAATGTAAGGAAAAGCATCACTTTCTCCTTCCCATAAATCAAAATCGGCATTTAATTCTTTATAAATACTTTTTATATCTTCTATAGACACTTCTTTTATTTTATCCCAAAGAGCGACATAGCCTTTATTTTTACCTGATTCTAACTCAGCGGTTATTTCTCTTACTTCATTCATTATATCTTCATTTTCTTTAGCTTTTATACTAGCAGTAGGATAGATTTCTTCTAAGTCTTTTCCTGTTATAGGTAGCTCATCCCAAGTAGTTTCCTCTTTGCCACTAAAGTAGTTAAGATTAGGATATCTTTGTTTTAGTTCATAGATTACCATTCCAGACTGACGACCAATATCGCCAAAGTGAACATCTGATATTACTTCTTTACCAAGGTGTCTTGCTAATCTTTTTATAGCTTCTCCAATATTTGCACTTCTTAAGTGTCCAACATGAAGAGTTTTAGCGATATTCGCACCACCATAGTCGATGATAATTCTTTCTTCATTAAGTTTTTCCACATCTTTTGTGGAACTCTTAATAACTTTTTCCACATATTCTGTTAATAACTCATTTTTAAAACTTAAGTTAATAAAACCGGCACCTGCGATATTTATATTTTTAAAATAGCCTGTTTCTTCTAGACATTTAACTAAGTCTTCGGCAATATCTCTTGGTGACTTATGCATTACTTTGGCAAGCTTCATAGCATCATTAATTTGATAGTCACCTAACTCTTTTTTACTACTTGTTATTAATTGTACTTCATCAAGGGGAATACCCTTTTCCTTAAATTTATTTAATATATCTTTTTCAACAGTATTTAAAAAATTCATTTTCTTGCTCCTTTCTCATTAGAGTTTTGCACATCTTCTAATTTCTTTATAGCTCTTGGTAGGCCAACACTTGCTGCTAATTCTAAATAATAATCTGCTAACTCAATATTTTGCTCTGTTCCTCTTCCTTCACGATAAAAATTAGCTCCTAAATCATATATTGCTGCTAAATGTCCTTGCATTGCACATTCATTGATTAATTGGAATGCCATTTTGTAATCTTGTTTTACATCTCCAAAGCCGAAATAATAATAGGCTCCTAAGCAGAATTTAGAAAATGCTTGAACTTTAGGTTTTTCTTTCGTTTCTTCTATTTCTTGTAATAATTTATCATAGGCATTAACAAATAACTGATAAGCCTTATCTTTGTCCTGTTCTACCCCATCTCCAAATTGATAGCAGGCTGCTAGGCCATATATACATTTTGGGTTATTTAAATCGGCACCTTTTTTATACCATTCAACAGCTTTAGATAAATCTTGTTCTAGTCCATTTTCTGAACTATCATAACTTCTTGCAATTATATAACATGATAGTTTATCACCATTATTAGCTTTCTCCATCAATTGTTCTATATTAAATATCATTGGCTTTATTTCCATAAAATCACACTCCATTTTTTAAAATATTATAATACTCTCCATTCTACTTTAAACTCATGTTTAAAGTCATTACCATCTATTTGATATATAACTTCATAAGTAGTATTATCTTTATTTATATTAAATGTTTTCATCGGAACGAAACCTGTTTGTTTTAAATCTTTTAAAAATACTTCAAAATTAGTTTTTTCATTTTCCACAAATTTATAACTTAATATAGTATCTTCTGTTTCTCGTAGCATAATATTATCATCAAGAAAAATAGTTAAAACAGCTTGGTTATCTTGATACTGTATTAAGTTTTTATTTTCATCAAATGTTCCTTTACCTTCAAAAGGTAATTCTTCATCTTTGTTTTTTATTTTCGCTTTTATAAATACATCTTTCATAGATAATCTCCTTTTTCTTTCAAGATTATAACAAAAAAGTGTTAAAGTTACAACTTTTTGGTGTGAATGATAGTTTTTTGGACATGATATATAAAGAAAGGATTTGATATGTTATGAAAGTTTTAAAGAAGTGTTTAAAAATATTTATAATTCTTATAGGACTTTTTATTCTTGGGAATATTGGTGTTTATACTTATGCTAAGTTAAGTCCTAAGATTGAGATAAAGAATGCTAATAGTTTTATGTTGTTTGATAGTGATAATGAGGTTTTCTTTCAAGGAAGTGGTTCTAGGGAATGGATTAGTCTTGATGATATTTCTCCATACTTGATAGAAGCGACTATAAATACTGAAGATAAAAACTTTTATAAACATATTGGTTTTGATTACTTAAGGATACTAAAGGCGATGGTTGTTAATATAACTAGTGGTACTACTAGTCAAGGTGCTAGTACTATTACTCAGCAGTATGCTAAAAACTTATTTTTAGATTTTGATAAGACGTGGAAAAGAAAATGGGATGAGATGTGGTATACGATAGAAATAGAGTCTCATTATAGTAAAGATGAAATACTTGAGGGATATTTAAATACAATAAACTATGGTCATGGTAAATATGGAATAGAGACTGCTAGTAAATATTACTTTGGTAAGAGTGCTAAAGATTTGACTTTGGCAGAAGCGGCTATGCTTACGGGTATTCCTAAGTCTCCTAGTAATTATTCTCCTTTTGTTAATTTAAAAAAAGCGACACAAAGGCAACAGATGATTTTAAAGAGTATGTATGATGATGGTGTTATTAGTGAAGCGGAATATAATAAGGCTCTTGATGAAGAGTTGAAGTTTGTAGGTGAAGAAGAAGAGGATGAACTAGAGAGTGTTATGTATTATCAAGATGCTGTTATAGAGGAGTTAAAAAGTTTAAAGGAAATACCGGAGTCTTTTCTTGAGACGGGAGGTCTTAAAGTCTATACTAGTCTTGATATGGAGGCTCAGAAAGAGTTAGAAGAGACTGTTAAAAATACAATGCCTGATAGTGACTTAGAGACTGCTAGTGTAATGGTTAATCCTAATAATGGAAGAGTTATCGCTTTAGTGGGAGGAAAAGATTATAGTAAGTCAGAATTTAATAGAGCGACTGATGCGAAAAGGCAGGTAGGTTCTACGATGAAAGCTTTTCTATATTATGCTGCCTTAGAAAATGGCTTTACTGCTTCTACTACTTTTACAAGTGAAGAGACTACTTTTACTTTTAATAATAATCAATCATATTCACCCCAGAATTATAATGGTACTTATGGTAATAAGCCTATTTCTATGGCTACGGCAATCGCTTACTCTGAAAATATTTATGCTGTTAAGACACATATGTTTTTAGGTGAAGATACACTTATTGATATGGCAAAAAGACTTGGTATTACTTCTAAACTTGATGAAGTACCTTCTCTTGCTCTTGGTACTAGTGAGATTGGTATGTTAGAAATGGCTGGTGCCTACTCTGCTTTTGCCAATGAAGGATATAAAGTAACACCTCATTTTATTACTAAAGTTGTAGACAAAGAAGGTAATGTTTTATATGAAGCGGATGAAGAGAAAGATCTTATTCTTAATTCTAGTTTAACTTTTATTTTAAGTAATTTGTTAACCGCTACTTATGATGCTAATTTTATTGATTATAATTATCCTACCGCTGTTAATCTTGCTAGTAGAATGACTCATAAATATGCTTTAAAAAGTGGTACTACTAATACCGATAACTGGTATATTGGCTATAATAAAGATATTGTTACGGCAGTATGGTGTGGTTATGATGATGCTAGGGACTTAAAGTCTAGTGAATATAAATATGCCCAAAATATTTGGCTTAATACGATGGAAGGCTATATGAAAGATAAAGATGATGAATGGTATAAACAGCCTGATAATGTTGTTGGGGTCTTAGTTAATCCTATTACGGGAAAACCTGCAACTGATAGTGATGAGAAGAAAATTATTGAGTATTATGTTAAAGGAACTGAACCGAGCGTTGATGACCCTGTCTTTGATGAGATAAGTGGAAATACTAGTAGTAATTAGTATAATTTAAAATTTTATTAATATAATTACTTTGAGAGGATGATTTGATGAATAATAATTTTGATACTTATCCTAATCAAAGTACTGATCCCCCTTATCAAAACTTTGATTATGATTACACTCCTAATATGAATAATGTTCCTAATAATAATACTGTTCCAATTAGTGGAGATATGGCCTATGCTGAAAATATTTTAGAGTTAAATGTAGGGAAAGAAGCAAGTTTCTATATGTCATATTCTGACTCGTTGGAATGGCGTGATAGAGTATTTACAGGAACAATTGTTGGGGCAGGTAGAGACTATGCAGTTGTTAGAGATAGTAATAACCATAATTTTCTACTTTGGACAGTTTACCTTAGTTATGTAGAGTTTAGAGAAGATATTACTTTAAGATAATTTACTCTTCTCTTTTTCTTTGCTATAATACTATTAAGGATGTGATACTAATGATTTATGCCATTATATTAGGTATTTCTTTAATAGTTTTAATTATTATAATATTTGTAATTATGGGGTTGTTTTATAAAAATAAATATAATTTCTTATATATTAAAATTAACGAAGCTGATAATAATTTAGATATTTTATTACAAAAAAAGGAAGAAATACTTTTAAAAATAGTTCCTATATTAGAAAAAGCGAAAATAAAAGATATTCCTGAAGTTATAAAATTAAAGTCTAAGAGAATGGATCATCACGAATTATATAATGAACTTATGGAAATGACGACAGAAATATTAAAACTTATTGATGATTATGAAGACAAATTAGATTATAAAGAACTTGATTCTTTAATTGAAATGCTAAATGTTAATGAAAATGATATAAGGGCTGCTATAAAGTATTATAATGATAATGGAGAAGAGATTAATTATCTAGCTCATAAATTTCCTGCTAATATTGTTAAGATATTTTCTCATTATCAAGATATAAATACTTATAAATTACAGAAAAGAGAACCTTTTGAAATATTAAAACACTAAGTAGTGTTTTTTTTATTTTGAGATAAGTGTCATGAATAATTATATTTTTCCAATTATTACCAATTTTTGGATAAAGAAAAACTAGTATGGTTAGTACTAGTTAATCTATTTTCCAATTTATAGGTTTTAGACCTTTAGAAATTAAGAAATTATTAGCCTTAGAAAATGGTTTACTACCAAAGAAGCCATTATAAGCAGATAAAGGTGAAGGATGAGCTGATTCTATTATATAATGATTTTTATTAGTTATTAATTTCTTTTTGCTTCTAGCAAAGCTACCCCAGAGGATAAAAACTATGGGATCTTCTTTTTTATTTAATAATTCTATTACTTTATCAGTAAATATTTCCCAACCTTTATCTTTATGAGAGGCTGCCATATTAGCTTGTACAGTTAAAACAGCATTTAAAAGTAATACTCCTTGATCAGCCCAAGGAATAAGACTACTTGTTTTAGGAAAAGGTATTCCTAAGTCAGCATTTAATTCTTTAAAAATATTTTGTAGGGAAGGTGGTTTTCTTATACCATTCTTAACAGAAAAAGATAAACCTTCCGCTTGATGTTCTCCGTGATATGGATCTTGACCTAATATTACTACTTTAACATCTTTATATTGAGTATGTCTAAAAGCATTAAATATTTCATTTTTAGGAGGATAAATTGTTTTTTCATTATATTCTTTATTAACAAAATCTATTAGTTTTTTAAAATAATCTTTATTATATTCATCTTTTAAATATAAATCCCAATCATTACCTATCATATACTGCACTCCTTTATTTATGATAACTTTCATTATGTCTAATCTTATATGTCCTATATAATTGTTCTAGAAAAATAACTCTAAATAATTGATGAGGAAAAGTTAATTTAGAAAATGATAAACTATAATTAGCACGTTTTTTTACTTCATCACTTAAACCATAACTTCCCCCTATTATAAAAGTTAAATCACTATTTTTATTTTCTAATTGTTCTAATTTTTCTGCTAATTCAAGAGAGGTTAATTCATGTCCAATTATGTCTAATACAATAACATTATCAGTAGATTTTATGTTCCTTAAAATGAGTTCCCCTTCTTCTTTTTTTACTTTATCTAACTCAGGGTGAGTTATATCTTTTAGTTCGATAATGTCTAATTTTGTATATTTGGATAATCTTTTTTTATATTCATTTATAGCATCTTGTAGATATTTTTCTTTGATTTTACCTACACATATTAACTTTATCATTATTAGATGACACCTCTATTTCTTCTAATGCTTCATTTTGTTTAGCGATATAAACAAGGGGGGTAAAAGCAAGGGTTTTAATTACTTCTTCTGTCGCTTCTTTAGCAAGAGATTCTTTATTATTGTGTTCACTTAAATGGGCCAAAATTATATATTTAGTATTAGAACCAATAAATTCCTTTAAATATTTAGCAGTTTTACTATTAGATAAGTGTCCTTCATCACTAATTATTCTTTGTTTTAAGTAATAAGGATATGGTCCATCCATTAACATTTTTTCATCATGATTACTTTCAATATAGTATATATTTCTGTTCTTTAATAGATTAAACTTTCTTTTATTTATATATCCTGTATCAGTAATATATACAAGACTAGTCTCTCCTTCTTCAATTACAAAACCAACAGAGCCTTTAGCATCATGACTAGTCTTAAAAACAGTTATTTTAGTATTATTTATTATAACCTCTTCATTATATATTTCTATTCTTTCTATATCTATAGGTGTAGTTAATTCTTTTCGCATTTCATCATTAGTGTATATTTTAAAATTACTGTGTTTTAATAAAACTTTAAGACCACTTGTATGATCATTATGAGCATGGGTTAAAAGCAAGGCATCTATATCTTCTATAGTTAAATTCATCTTCTCTAATTCTTTGTTTAGTCTTTGATAAGTTATTCCTATATCAATAAGAAAGCGAGCAGATGCTGTTTCTATTAAGGAACAGTTTCCTTTAGATCCACTCGCTAATACTTTTATTTTCATTAGAACAGGCTCATTGGATTCATAGAAGATGATCCACTGCTATATGGAAAGCCTCGCCACAATCCAAAGTGAAGATGTACTCCTGTCGCAAATCCAGTTTGACCCATGGCACCTATTGTTTCTCCTTGAGAAACTTCCTGTCCTACACTTACATAACGTTCTGCTAAATGGGCATAAATTGTATAATAACCATTATTATGATTGATAACAATATATTCACCATTATCCCATTTATAAGAAGATGCTACTACAATACCATTATTAGAAGCATATATTGGTGAACCAAAACCTGCTCCTGCTATATCCATACCATCATGAAGTGTTCCCCAACGATAACTATAAGGACTACTTATATAGTATGGTGTTCTTGTAGGCCATAACCATGATCCTTCAACTTTACTATTACTACTTAAACCACTGTTTACTCCACCACTACTACCATGACGTTGTTTAGTTCCTTTAACTACTATTTTTTTAATTGGTTCTTTTAAAACTTTTGTTGCACTGTTATCAATTACAGCATTTTCAACTTGACCATTGACTTTTTCTACTTTTGATGTAACTAATTGAGATCCATTTACTCCTTCTTGAATAGTTTCTTCATAATCACTATATTTAGTATTATCATTTTTTGTCTCAGTTTCATATGGTATATCTTGAGTAGTAACTTGATGATCTACTTCTATTAATCTAAACTGTGGTTTAATAATACTTATTGTAACTTGTTGTCCTTCATATAAAAGATTATTAGCATCAGTAAATTCTGGATTAGCGATTAAAAATTCTTCATTAGATAATTTGTTATTGAAAGATACATCACTGATAGTATCACCATTTTGAACAGTATATTTTTGTTGTTCATCAAGAGTTCCAAATAATAAATATTTACTTAAATCGTCAACATTTTCATAGATTGTTTCATCTGATGGAATATTTGTTTCTTTTATGGTTACTTTATTTTCTATATATATATTTTCTATAATTGTTCCAGTTTTACCATCTTCTATTTCTTTTTGTTCATTATTAAGATATTTATCATAACTATCACTATCTACAAAAGATCTAATAGTATTATCCATTGCTTCTTCAAAAACATTTTTATCTAATACATAAATTGTTTGATCTTTACCTTTTACTTCTTCTCCTTGTTCATTTGTTGTATCAATACCTTCTATAGTTATTTCATATCCTTTGATAGTAAATGGTTCTATATCTTTAATTTTATTATATATTTCACTAGTTGTAGAAATATTTTCATTATAAGTAACATCTTTAACTATTTCTAAATCTTCTGGGGCATAAACTTTATCAGCTTTGTATTTTTCTTTTAATGTTTGTTGTTCATTATCTATATAAGCATCAAGAGAATCTTTATCTTCAATTAAGCCTACTGATTTACCTGCTAGATAGACGCGATAGACGCTTTTAGGAGTTAGGGTTTCTTCTTTTGGAACAATAAATACTAAAAGTGTACTTATTACTAAAGAGATTATTACTGTAATTATAATTTTATAATTCATTTACTCATCCTCACTTTCTTGTTTAGACATATTTAAAAATGTTGATGTATCTTTTTTAAATAGTAACTGTATAGTTGCTTGTGGTCCATTACGATGCTTAGCTATAATAAATTCACTAATACTTGTAGCATCATTCTTAGCTTCTTTATTATAGTAATCATCACGATAAAGGAAGCCTACAAGGTCAGCATCTTGTTCAATTGAACCTGATTCTCTTAAGTCTGATAACATAGGTCTTTTATCTTCTCTACCTTCAACACTACGAGAAAGTTGAGCTAGAGCTATAACAGGAATATGTAATTCCATTGCTAATGTTTTTAGACTTCTTGAGATATCTGCTACTTCTTGTTGACGATTAGCTCCATAGTTTTTACCACCTGATATTAATTGTAAGTAGTCGACTATTACAAGATCTAATCCATCAGGTGATGATGATAGTCTTCTACATTTTGCTCTTATTTCTCCTATAGTAATACCAGGAGTATCATCAATATATAGTTTAGCATCACTTAATCTACTAACTGCTTGATCAAATCTTTTCCAGTCATTATTTAACATTTTTCCAGTTCTAAGTTTATAACCTTCTATTTGTCCAAGTGATGAGATAATACGATTAGCAAGTTGTTCGGCACCCATTTCAAGGTTAAATACTGCGACTGTTTTATCTGTATGAGTAGTTATATAAGTAGCAAGATTAAGGGCAAAAGCAGTTTTACCCATACCAGGACGGGCTGCTAATATTACAAGTTCATTTTCATGTAATCCAGCGGTTATTTTATCTATATCATACCAACCACTAGGAAGTCCAGTTATTTCTCCCTTAGCTTCAGCTAACTTTTGTAAATCTTCTTCTGTTTTTTCTAAGACTCTTTGTATAGTTTTAAATTCACTTGCTTTTCTATTTTTAGCAATTGTTAGAATTTTGCGTTCTGCTTGATCTAGGATATCATTTATACTTTCTTCACTATTATAACCAGATGTTGCAATAGACTCTGCTGTTTCTATTAATCTTCTAAGAAGTGAAGTATTCTCTACTTCTTTAATATAATATTCAATATTAGTAGCGGTAGGAACAAAAGTAGTTATTTCAGTAAGGTAAGTAATTCCACCAATATCGTTTAAAGCATTTTGTTTATTTAAAGTTGAAGTTAAAGTTGTTAAATCAACAGGTGTCTTTTCATCATTTAATGTTTTTAAAGCTTTAAATATCTTAGAGTGACGACCATCATAAAAGTCTGTTTCATCTAAGTTTTCTATGGCCATTAATAGAGCATTATTAGATAAGAAACAAGAACCTAAAACACTTTTTTCAGCTTCTAAATTTTGGGGCATTTGTTTTAAGGCCATAAAAAGCACCTCCTATTTTATTAAATGAACTTTTACTTTAGCAGTTATATCTTTATAGATAGTTATTTCAATGTTATGAAAACCTAAGGAAGCAAGAGAATCTAGTAGTTTAATTTGAGATTTTTCAAAATTGTAGCTTTCTTTTTTTAATTCGTCTTTAATTTGTTTCATACTAACACTACCAAATACTTTATCATTTTTTCCTGTTTTTACTCTAAAAGTTAAAGTTATTTTTTCTAGTTTTTTCTTTAATTCTCTAGCTTCTTCTCTTTTCATTTCATCTTCTTCTTTAGCTTTAGCTTTATCTTGATTTAACTTTTCTAGATTTTCTTTAGTAGCTTTAATAGCATAACCTTTATTTATTAGAAAATTTTCGGCATAACCATCTTTAACATTTTTTATTTCTCCCTTTTTACCTTGATTTTTTAAATCTTTTATAAATATTACTTCCATATTACTCAGCTTCTTTCTTTAATATTTGTTTTAATTTCGTTTCAACTTTACTTATAGTAGTATCTGTTAATCTAGCTGCTCCACTTAAGTTACTACCTCCTCCACCTAAAGGTGTTAATATTTTAGCTATATTGAAATTTCCCATACTCCTAGCACTTACTGCAATTGTTTTTGATGTTGATTTAGCAATTACGAATGAAGCTTCTATATCATTGAAGAAAAGAAGTGTATCAGCTATTTTTGCTAAATCTTCACGGCGATAAGTAGCATAAGGACTACCTTTGGCAATAGCTATTCTATCCTCAATTATATCAACATTAGTTATAAGTTGTTGTCTTTCAATATATTCTTTTAAATCTTGTTTTAGCAAGTACTGAACTTTTTTAGTACTTGCCCCCATACTTGATAAATAATAAGCAGCATAATAGGTTTCAGAATTTGTCTTTAAAGTAAAGTTATTAGTATCTAAAACAATTCCTGATAATAAAAGAGTTGCATAATAGGGATCTAATTCCATTTTATAGCTTTCTATTAAATTAGTAATCATTTCACAAGTGCTTGATATTTCATTATCAATAATCCTTAAATTAGATTCTATTGATGTTTCGCCTAAATCATGATGATCAAGTATTATTATATTATCTAAATTAAAATAATCTAGGGCATCATTTGCTTGAACTAATTCTTTTTTATTAGTATCAAGAATTATTAATAGATTTTTTTTCTCTCTTATATAAAGACTCTTTTCTATTTCTGTACTTTTTATGATGTTTAAGCATCCTTCTAATTCTTGTAATACTTTATTAACTCCACTTTCATGTTTATTATCATTTATTATTAGATAACAATTTTTATTTAGTTTTTCTAAAATAAAATATAGACCAATGGAACTACCTAAAGCATCTAAATCTAAATCTTTATGAGCCATTATAAAGATAGTTTTGGCTTTAGTTATTTTCTTTTTAAATTCTTTTTTTCTTTCTATTAGTTTCATTTAAGCCTCCTTTTATCCCTTGGTAATATTATATACTATTTTAAATAATAAGTAAAATCAAAAGAAAAAAGTAAATAGTTTTTCTATTTACTTAGTAAATGGTAATAGACCAATTGCTCTTGCTCTTTTAATTTCTCTTGCTATATGTCTTTGGTGACGAGCACAAGT
>CALVVD010000021.1 GCA_944363745.1 uncultured Bacilli bacterium
ATTACGAATATTTTCTTGTTTCATAAACTTCACCTACTTAAAATATAGTAACATCAGTTACTATATTATCATATTTTTAAGAGTTTTTTAACTCTTGTATTTCTTTTTTAGACAATCCAGTTGTTTTAATAATATCATCATAGATAAATTCATATCTAACATTTTCTTTGCTAATTCTACCTTCTTTTTTGTAAAGTTATAGTCCTCTCAAACTCACTTAACTCATCACTATTATAATATTTTTCCTGGAATTTTAAAAGGTTTATATTGCATATTACAAGATTATCTGAAAGTACTATTACTCATTCAGAGTCCATTAATACAAATTTTATTATATCTCTACCATCATACTGTCAATCTAAATTAAAATTTATCTGTATACCTATATAATTATCTTCATAATAACTAGCATTCATTTCTAAATTAACTACATTTCTTTCAATCCTAACAATTATATCAGTAACTTTCTTCTTTTCTTTAGCATTACTAACAGTTAATGCTTGATTTTTTTATGTATATTTCTTTCTTAATTAAATACTTTAAAGAAAGTGATTTAACTCTAGCATAAGAAGATAATTAGAATATTGCAAATTCAAAAGAAAAATAGGTGCAAAATTACTTTAAAACACCCATTTTTATAAAAATATGTTCTAAAAATCGTCTAAATTTTCAAAATCTATATAAATTTTATTTTTTTACTTTTTTCTTATATATTTCTATTAAATCAGGATCATTTTGATTTTCTGGTAATTCTTCTAAAGAGAAAAACTTCATATTTTTAGACTCATTATCCCATTTTAAATTACCATTATATTTCTTGACTAAAAATAAAACTGTATTATTAATAACAACATCACCATTAGGATAACTATTTCTTCTACTTTTACCTGATACGACATCAATTATTTCTAAATCTTCTTTTAAGACATCTAGATTAGTTTCTTCTTTAACTTCTCTAATAATAGTATCATAAAAAGTCTCTTCTAATTCCTGACAACCACCAGGTAAGCCCCATTTGTCTCTATCTGCTCTTTTCTGTAGTAGTATTTCCCCTTTACTATTAACAATAATAGCAGCAGCACCATCTTGTAAAAGAACAAACTTATGTCTAATTTCATCAGGCATACAAAGTCTTGTATAGACAGGATAACCTATTTCTTTAGATAGTTTTATAATTTCATCAGCATTACTATTTACCATTTTATTTACTAATTCTTCATGACTAATCATAACTATTACACCTCGTATATAGGATAACATAAAAATGAAATTAATCAAGAACTAATCGCTTCATTTAACATATTAAAGAAAGCATTTTCTAACATTTTCTTTTACTTTTTCTCTATCTGCAAGTCTATATCTATCATTTGTAAAGTTATCTATTATATTCATATCAAGATTAAACAAAGGACTTATTTTCTTGTAATTTTCTATTATTTTACATTCTTTCCAGTTTGGATACTTTGCATCTAAAATTCCTAATAGAGAACTTATAACGACTTCTTTCTTATTATGTGGAAAATTAATCCAAAGCATTGCATTTTCTACTCTAAATAATGTATGTAGTATATATAAACTCTTTATTTGATTTTTATATTCTTCATCTAATCCTTTCATTTGCATATTTTTTTCTAATGTTTCCACACATTTAATTATATCTAGAATATTTGGTATCTTATTGATAAAGTCTTTAATTGTTGTATTCATATTTACTCTATAATTATATACATTTTCATCCATATGAAATAACCTTTCACTACTTGCTACAACAACTGGCATTATGGCAAGATCTTCCCATTTAGTATTTTCAGGAAATCTTAGATCACCAATTAATTCTCTACTTATTAACTTATTACCTATTCCAGGAGTTTCACTTACTATATAATCCTTATTTTCTCTAACATCAATAATTTGATTGCCTCTTATATTACTCCAACTACATTTATCTTCCATCTTTATAGGTCCTAAAATTGTTTGATAATTGCCTCTTACTAATGAAACATGATTTTCCTTTGCAATATTATACATTCTATCTAAAATATCAAGCTTTAAATAATCATCAGCATCTACAAATTTAATAAATTCCCCATTAGCATTTTCTATACCTATATTTCTAGCAGAACCAGCTCCACCATTTTCTTTGCTTATAATTTTTAATTTACCTTTATATTTTAAAGATAAAGAGTCCAAAATGTTTAAACTATTATCAGTAGAACCATCATTAATAGCTAATATTTCGATGTCTTTCATAGTTTGATTAGCTATACTTGAAATACATTTTTCTATATATTTTTCCGCATTGTAAACAGGAACTATAACGCTTATTTTTGACATAACTATCCCCCTTTTTCAAATTATGCGCTTATTATAGCATATAATACAAAAAAGCAAACTTTCAAGAACTAATCGCTTCATTTAACATATTAAAGAAAGCATTCATTCCTTTATTAAAAGCATTTTCTATTAAATAAGATAAATCAAGACCTAACTTAGAAATATTATTTTCATAATTAATTTTATCTTTATTTAAATAATCTTTAATAGTTACATCTTTGCCTAAAGCGATATCTTCTTCATATTCTTTTATTTGTTCTTCTGTTAGCATATTTTCTCTATTTTTAGCATATTCATTATAACCTGAAGCTTGCATAAAATATAAAACAAAGAAGAGAAATACTAATATTAAAATAATAAGTCTAGCGATGTTAGTTTTGGTCACTTTCTATCACCTCACTTAAGACTTCACTTAAAACTAAAATAGTATCATACACTTCATCTATAGTATTTTCAGGGCCTCCTATTTCAATTAAGATAGTCCTATTAGAAAAGTCTTGATTATAAACTCCGTTTACACCTGCTCCTTCTTTTTCATATATTCCTTTAGAAAGATTTGGTATTTTAGTGTTTATCAAGTCGCTTATTCTATTACTAAATTTTAAATTTTCACTGTAATTAGGATTTTCTAATCCAACTAAAAACATTACTTTAGCATAATTTTTATCATTGTAAGTTAAAGTTGTTTTATCATGAGTTAGAGAATCTCTATGTAAATCTATAAAATAGATTAAACTAGGATAAGTCTTCTTTGCTTGTTCCATTAAAACTCTACTAGCTTCATAACTACCAGCATAATTAAGTCCTAAACTACTTCTAATACTACTTATAGTTGTCTCTTCGATTAAAACATTAAAACCATTTTTTTCTAATTCTTCTTTTAAAACATAATCAGCTAGTTTAACAGTTGGCATAACACTATATTCTGCAAAAGATGTGGCTTTATATTCTTCTGTATCATGAGAATTATATAAGTAAATGGTAGGAGATGAAGAAATAACCTTGTTATCAACTTTAGTTGTTTCTTTTATTATTTTATTATCTTTAACTAAGCCTTTATAATTACTATCTAAAATAGATAGAGGTTTAGATATATCTAAATTAATTAATTTTGTCATAATTTTGTGGAAATAACTATAATTAGATTTACTATTAACAATAAAAGGATTATTATTTTCTATTAAAAATTTTACAATATCACTATTTTGATATGGAAGATTATATTTGGATAAAACTTTAATTGTAAATAAAAATGAGAAGAAAACAACAAGACAAAAGAAGAAAACTTTATATTTCCTTTTTTTAGATTTCTTATTTTTAGATACAAATTTCTTCTTCATAAAAATTCTCCTTTATTACATAGTAATAAAAGGAGTACTAGAATAGTGTCGAATTAATTTATTTCTAAACTTTTATTTAAAGCTTTACCTAATAAAGTACTTAATTTAGAGATAATAAAGTCTATTTCTTTAGGAGTTACTAATAAATTATAACCTAAAGGAGTTAATACTTCTCCTATAAGAGATTTTATTTCATCATCATTTAAAGTACCAATTAAGCCCATTACTTCTTCTTTTTCATGCTTTTCTAAAGTGCTTTTATGATCTTTATAATTTCTATTAATTGGAGGAACAAATTTTAATTTTTTATTATCAATATTTTCTTTTTCATAGGAAAAATGTCTAAAGATATAGTTTATGGTATTACTAACTATAGTAGTAGCATCAACAACAGTAGGAATACCAATAGCGACTACTGGTATACCTAGAGTTTCTTTACTTATTTCAAATCTATTATTTAAAAGACCACTACCAGGATGAATACCTGTATCTGTTATTTGAATTGTTTTATTAATGCGTTCAAGATTTGAAGCTGCTAGAGCATCTATAACAATTAAAAAGTCTGGTTTAGTTTTTTCTATTACTCCTTCTATAATTTCTTTAGTTTCAATTCCAGTTGTTCCCATAACTCCAGGTACTAAAGATGATATTATACGATATTTAGAGTCTATTGGAAGGCCTAATTCAACTATTTGTCTTGTTATTTTAATATGCTCTATTGTAAGTGGTCCTAAAGCATCAGGAGTGGCCTTTCTATTACCTAATCCTACTATTAAAGTACTATAATTATCTTTAATATTAATTTCTTTAAATAAATCTTTTAAAGCTTTAATAGTAGTGTTTAACAAATTATTGAAATTAGTTTCATCAGTTACATCATCAAAATAAATTGTTTTATAAACTCCTTCTTTTTTATCTATTTTTTTAGACATTTCACTATCAATATTAATAGTTTCTATTTTTATATCATTATATAATTCTTCACCTTTTTTATATTCACCAAAATTATTAAGATGTTCAACAATTAAGTCGGTCCTAATTCTATATTTGCTTAAATCTATTTCATGCATTTTATCTTCACCATTTTCCTTTCCTTTATATTATTAACAAAATATTACAAAAATATTTGCAAAATGGTATATTATTTGGTAAAATTAGATTGTTTCGGGAAGTGAGGTGAAAAAACATGCCAAATATTAGAAGTGCTAAAAAAAGAGTACGTAGTAATGCTAGAAAAAGAGATGTTAATACTTTAGTTAAATCTAGTATGAGAACTGCAGTTAAAAATTGTGAGAAAGCAGTAAACACAGGTAATAAAGAAGAAGCATCTAATAAATTAAATATTGCATTACAAAGAGTTGATAAAGCTTGTACTAGTGGATTAGTTCATAAGAATAAAGCTGCTAGATTAAAATCAAGACTTACTAAAGCCGTAAATAATATGGAATAAGAAAAAGAAATGTGGATAGTGTACACGCACATTTCTTTTTTATTTTTTTAAAAAGTATTAATTTTCAAAATTCGAACCATTTTTAGGATAGATTTTAGGGAAATTGGCTCATTTCGTTAAATTTTCATCTTGTTTTTGTCCCAGATTTTGAAAATTGCCTTTTTGCAAAGAATAAGCCTATCTGTTATAGTGATAGCGAAAGGAGAAAAGTTTATTATGAAATAAAGCTAATACCTGTGGGTGTGTTTTATGATTGTATCATCTCCTTTATTAAAAAACGAATTTCATAATAAAATATATCCTTTCTAATTTTCAAGATACACTTCATTAGAAAAGATTAGAACTCTCATATTCTAATCTTTTTCTAATCTATCTAAAGTTATTTCTTTAAAAGCATTATTTTTAATATCATTTAAAATAATAGTAGCTGCTCTTTCATAATCAATAATATTACCTTTAGTAAGACATCCTCTTTTTTTAGCTATTTCTTCCATTATTTCTAAATTAGTCATATTATCTACTTTTATATTATAACGATTTTCTAATTTATCTTTATATAGATTAGTTAAGATATCTATAGCAAATAAAGATAGATCTTCTTTATTAAGTATCTCTTCTTTAATAGATGAAAATATAGCTAAGATTCTTGCTTCATATTGATTTTCTAATTTAGGCCATAAAATACCAGGGGAGTCTAATAAATCTATATCTTTATTAATTCTAATCCAAGATAAGCTCTTAGTAAAACCTGGTTTATTACCTACTCCTGCTGCTTTCTTTCCTACTAATCTATTAATTAAAGTACTCTTCCCTACATTAGGTATACCTATAATTAAGGCTCTTAAGTTACGAGGTTTTAGACCTTTAGATTTTCTTTTTTCATTTAATTCTTTACTAACACTTTCACTTAAATCTAGAACTTTCTTAACATTCTTATTATTAGCAAGGTCAACCGGTACTACTTTATAACCTAATTTCTCATAATAACTAATAAATTTATCAGTTTCTTTTTTATCACATAAATCATACTTAGTCATTATTAATATTCTAGGCTTATCTTTAATTAAATCATCAATATCTTTAATTTTAGATGATATAGGCATTCTTGCATCTATTACTTCATAGATTATATCTATTAAATTAATCTTTTCTCTTATTTCTCTTTTAGTCTTAGCCATATGCCCTGGATACCATTGCACTATTTGCTTATTTTCATTCATTTTAACCACTTCCATTTCTAATTTCATTTTTGAAGTTTTACCTAATTATACCATTTTGTTGGTTTCAACAAAATGATTAAGAACATTAAATTTACTATTTTCACTTTTAATTAAACGTTGACTTGTTAACCTCAACAATCCAATCACTTTCTCACATTACATTCATTTTATCAAATTGATTTAATTTAGTCATCATGCCGACCAAATTTTATTAAACTTCATTATTATTTAGTAAAGACTTCATCATTAAATCAAAATCGCTTTGTAACTCTCTCATTTCTCTTTCTCGATATAGAGCAAATTCTTTTTCTGCTTTTCTAATCGTTTCTTCGCGAGATATTTTTCCCTTACCTTCTAAAACTTTCCTTCTATTAAGCAAAATTTGGTTATCTAGCTCTTCTACCCAATCACTCATTTTCATTGGTCTTTGTTCCAAAGCTTGTAGTTCTGCATAGTCTAAAAACTGTGATACTAGCAAGTTTAATCTTTGAAGTCCTATCTCAGATAAGTAATTTTTAGCAATTTTAACATCATCCATTGTAACATAATCTCCTTTAAAATTAGTCATTCCAACATATGGCTTTTCATTATCTACTCTTTCATGAATAAGTTCTGCCACAGTATGTTCATGAACTGCGTAATGTAATTTATTTTGAACTGTAGCAAAGAATTTTTTTGTTATATCACTTCTTGGGTCATAATCTATAGAAGTTGCGTAGATATCTGTTACTTGTTGATAGAAGTTTCTTTCACTAGAACGAATATCTCTAATTCTCTGTAATAACTCTCTAAAATATCTATTACCGCCTTGTTTTAATCTATCGTCATCAAGAGCAAAATCTTTTTGTATATACTCATGTAATCTTTTTGTTGCCCATATTCTAAATCTAACTGCAACATCAGATTGAACACGATAACCTAAAGCGATTATCATATCTAGATTATAATGGTCTATATTTCTTTTAACATTTCTATTACCCTCTTTTTGAACTTGCAAGAAATTCTTGCAAGTTGAACTTTCGTCTAATTCTTTGTCATGATAAATATTATTAATATGTTGCTCTATATTTTGTCTAGTAGTTTTATAAATGTCTGCAATTTGATACTTTGTTAACCAAATATCTTCATCTATAAATTTAACACTTACTTTAGTAACTCCACCTTTATCTTAATAAATCATCATATTATTTTGCTTATCATTCATATTTACCTTAAACTTATTTATTTTTTCTTAAACAAATATCACTTTTTGAAAATAATATTTTAATTATTTATAATCATTTTCTTTTATACTCCAATATCCTCCATTATCTGGACCAATTCTTTCAATAATATTATTAATAACTAATTTTTTTAAATTATATTTAACTCCATCCGGGGTAATCTTTATTTTATTAGCTAATTCATTCCTAGTTATTTTAGGATTTTCCCTTATAAGTTCTATAATTTTTAATTGATTATTATTCAATTTTATTTTCTGGGTAGTTTTCTGGGTAGTTTTTTCTAATGAAGAATTAATACTCTTTAGCATAAAATCAATAAATACATTAACATTACCATTAATATGACTTTGGGCAATTGAAGCATAATATTCTTCTTGATTTAAATACATTTCTTCTTCGATTGGAATATATGCAAATTTATTATTCCAACTAGTTAAAATCAAACTTACCCAAAATCTAGCAATTCTTCCATTACCATCACTAAAAGGATGAATATATACAAAATAATAATGGAAAAGAGAAGCCAAAACTAAAGGATGTATACTCTTCTCATTATCATTTATAAATTTAAATAAGCTTTTCATAAGAGATGGTACTAATACTGATTGTGGTGCAGTATATATAACTTTTTTACCTTTTTTTACACCTTCACCATGATTTCTATAATATCCATTATCATCATCAAAATATTTCATTAATAATGTATGAGCATTTAAAAAGTCTTTTTCTTTTTTCCAGTCATATTTATCTATATGTTCATATAATTCATTAGCATTTTTTACTTCTTGTATCTCTTTTCTATCACCTAAAACCATTTTATTATCAATAATATTTTCAACTGATTCTAGTGATAAAGAGTTAGCTTCAATTGCAAGAGAAGAATGAATGGATCTTACTCTAGACTTGATTTGTAAATTTCTTTTTTTTATATTATCATTAAGTTTAATTAATGATAATTTATCTTCAATCTCTTTTATAATCTTTTTATTATCTTCACTGACATAAAATTTAGGCTCTATCTCATCAAAGTTCTTCATTATTTCACCTCTTTCAAAATTTATCTTAACCTTTATTAATTATTAAACTCTTAAATGTTTCAAAATATTTATTACTTTGTTCTTCTCTTAATCTTAACTCTTCTTTATATTCATTTACTGTATATTTCTTTAATTTTTTCAAAACAAAGCTTCTGTTTTCTTCTAAAACTTCAATAATATTCTTTATCATTACTAGTTCTTTATAAGTTATCTCCTTTTCAGATAAAAACTGTGTATCTAAAACAAATTCATAATAAAAATCCTTATCAGTACAAACTGGTTTTGCAATTATTATTAATTTTGATTCAATATCTACTAAAAAAAGAGAACTACTAAAATTGGTTTTATATTGATATCCTGGTATAATGACCTTATCAATTATCTTTTTTATTTCTTTAACACTATTTATTTTAGTCATTATCATCACATCCTTCACTCTTCATTAATAACATCTAAATAAAGTTTTTCATAATCATCAGCACTTTTCAAATCAATATCTTTATAATATTCAAGTAAACTATAATATAATTCTCTTGTATTTTCACCATACCAATATACTAAATCTAATATATTATCTAAAGTAAATTCTATCTCTTTTTTATCAGATATTTTATTACTAATTATATAATCTACTTTATCTTTAAGCATTCCTAAGTTATTATCTAATAATATTTCTAATTTTTTTATTTCTGTTACTATTTTCTTCATCAATACCTCAATCAATCTAATAAATAATTAATTAAATCTTATCATTAGAATAATTGTTCGTCAATACTTTTTGAAATATTTTTGATACGAGTTTCATAAATAAAACTAGGTACTTTCATACTTCATATAATACTTAGTTTCGATTTATTCTATAATATTAATATCAAATATATAAAAGAATTTTTATATATACTAAAATTTACAAAAATAATTATATATGTTATTATGATTTATAATAGCAAAGAGGTGGATATATGTTTAAACAATTATTAACTCAAGTACAAAATAAGTATAAAGAAAAAGTAGAGGAGAATGAAAAGTATAACGAATTATTAAATAAAGCGAGCACACTTCCTAAATTTGATAATTATTCTCATACAGGAAATAATAAACCAACTATAAGTTATAAATTACTTATGAATATATGTCCTGATTTAAATGAAAATGATGCAATTATTTTAAGAGAAGTTATTCCCATAGATGAACTTATATTATCTTGTGTTTATGCCAATGAGTGTAAAACTAACGTTAAATTTTATTTTGTGGCAACTACTAAATATCTATGGCTTATTAATACAGAAGGCTATCTTAAATATAACTATCAAGATCTTACTATAGAAGTTATAAAAAGTGGTATGTTAAGTAAAATTATATTACTTAGTAATATGTTATTTAATATTAATGGAACTAATGAAATGCTTTTAGCATTTGTAAAGCTATTTCAAGAGTCTAATTATAGAGAGAATGAAATTAATAAAAAGTTAGAGATTCTATGTAATACTATACCTAGAATTTTTTATCTAAACGACTTAGCATCTGGTATTAGTATTGGTATAAATAATGAGGTTGTTTTTCATACAAAAACATTTCATTATAAATATAATATTAAGGATATTAAAAACTATGAATTAGTACTAGATAATATTGTTATAGATGAAAAGAAAAGTAATCATAGAAATAGAATTACGGCCAATAGAAATAGTTGTTATGAAATGATGATACGTATTACTACTCTTGATAATACATTTATTATACCTATTTTAGAAAAGAATGCTTTTTCTACTCTATATTCATCTACTAGTAAAGAATTTATAGAAAATAAAGAATTTGCATCTAATATAATTAATATATTAGATGACTTAGATAATAAATTGTTAAATGGAGAGTTATAACTTTTCTATTAGTTGATCTTATCTAATAAATACTTATTATCTTTTTTACTAAATAAAAACTAGATATTTTAATACTTCATATAATATCTAGTTTTTGTTTCATCAATTATTTTAAACCCTAATTTTTTATATAAAGATAGTGCTTTTATATTTAATTTATATACCCATAGATAGACTATATTATAATTACTTAGTATTTCTTTTATTATAGAAGTACCTATTCCTTTATTTCTATATTTTTCTTCTAAGTATATCTCATCTAATAAAACACCATTTTCCTTATTTGTAATTAATAAACATCCAATCTTTTTATCATCTATACATATAACTTTATAATCATCTATTTCTTTAGGAACATTATTTTTAACATAATCATTTATTTGGTTAATTTCTTCTAATGATAAGTTTTCTGCATAATTAAAAATACTTTTTAACTTATATTCTATTAACTTTGATATATCATTTTTAGTAGCATTAACTAACTTATAATTCATAATTAACTTACACTACCAATTCTATTAAATGGTAAAATAATTAAACTAGTTTTACCTAGTAATTGATCTTCTCTAATAAAACCTAGTTCTCTACTATCTAAAGAATTCTCTCTATTATCACCCATTACTAAATAAGAGTTTTCAGGAATAGTGTAACTATCTAATTCTTCTATATTAAAATCATCTGTAACACCATGTTTAAAGTTTTCTTTTACTTTTTTACCATCTACATATAAAGTATTATCCTTATATTCTATATGTTCACCAGGTAAACCTATAACTCTTTTAATTAAATATTCATCTGGCATATCAACTACAACTATATCAAATCTTTTAGGTTTGTTAAAGTAATATGCAGTCTTATTTAAAATCATAATATCTCCTTCTTCAAGTGTAGGATGCATAGATTCTCCATTTACTTTTATCGGTGTTACTATAAATGCTTTTATAAATAAGACAACTACTATAATAATTATATATGGTAATATACTTTTTA
>CALVVD010000022.1 GCA_944363745.1 uncultured Bacilli bacterium
TTAGTGATGATAAATTAAAAGAAGCGATTAAAAGGATAAAAAAAGAACTAGCAGAACGTTTAGAAGAACTTAAGAGTGAAAATAAGTTACTAGCAGCAGAACGTCTTGAACAAAGAACTAACTATGATCTTGAAATGCTAGAAGAAACAGGATTTTGTCATGGTATAGAAAACTATTCTGCTCCTATGGCAGGACGTAAACCAGGGGAGACCCCAACAACTCTTATGGACTTCTTCGGGGATGATTATCTTTTAATAGTTGATGAATCTCATGTAACTCTACCACAAGTAAGAGGAATGTATAATGGTGATAGAGCAAGAAAACAAAACCTAGTCGATTATGGCTTTCGTTTACCTAGTGCCCTTGATAACCGTCCTTTAAAATTTGATGAATTTGAAAAGAAGATAAAACAAGCTATCTATGTATCTGCAACACCGGGTGATTATGAACTTGAAAAAACACATGGTAAGTATGTTGAACAAATCATTAGACCTACAGGACTACTTGATCCAACTATTGAAGTTAGAAAGACAGAAGGACAAATAGATGACTTAGTAGGAGAGATAAATGAACGTATTAAGAAAAATGAAAGAGTTTTAATTACTACTTTAACAATCAGAATGAGTGAAGAGTTAACTAACTATTTAAAAGACCTAGATATCAAAGTAGCATACCTTCACACGGAAATTAAAACTCTAGAACGTTTGCAAATTATTCATGACTTAAGATGTGGGATCTATGACGTCGTTGTAGGAATTAATCTACTTCGTGAAGGTATAGATATTCCTGAAGTATCTCTAATCGCCATATTAGATGCTGATAAAGAAGGCTTCTTAAGAAGTGAGCGAAGTCTTATCCAAACAATAGGACGTTGTGCTAGGAATGCTAATGGTCATGTTATTATGTATGGAGATAATATAACAGATTCTATGGATAAAGCCATTAAAGAGACAAAACGTCGTCGTGAAATCCAAGAAGCTTATAATAAAGAACATGGCATAGTTCCTAAAACAATTGAAAAAGAAATAAGAGAAGTAATTAGTAATGTCGATACTAAAGACTCTACTAAACATAAAAAGAAACTAACTAAACAAGAAAAGATGTTAGAAATAGAGCGAATTGAACAAGAAATGAAAGAAGCAGCTAAGAACCTTGACTTTGAAAGAGCAATGGAATTAAGAAATGCTTTATTTGAAATGAAAAGTGAATAGCATTTTTCCATAAAGCCTGTGCAGAACGTATAAAAGGCAAAAAAGTTATCAACATTATCTGTGGAAAAACAGAGAGGGTGAAGAAATTGGATAAAATAGAACAAGCTAAAATGAATGCTATGGATATTTTCAAAGAGGTTAAACCAACTTATCAAGAAAGTCTTAATAACAGTTTCGAGTTAGATGAGTATACAAAAGAAAGATTAAAAAACTTTTTTAATAGAACTTGTGAAGACGTTTTAAAAATATCTTTATTTAAGTATCAAGCAAAGTTAGTAAAACAAGAAGAAAAGAATGATATAGGTAATTTTAATATAGAAGTTCCAATTATAACTAAACCACAATTTATAAAAATGAAAGATTATATTTATTATCTTTATATATTGATAAACTAGTAGAGTATGACTTTGAAAGTTTAGGGCTAACTAGCATAGATATTATAAAGAAATATATATCTTATCGAGATATTGATGAAAATAAGGTATATGATATTACAGATAGAAATAGTTATAGTGATAATTCATATAGTTTAAAACTAGGGTTTTCACTAATGAAAATTTCTATTAAAGAGAATCAACATAATAATAAAATGAAAGTATATGGACAGATGATAGAAGAATAAAATAATAGTTGATTACAAAACTAAATTTCAGTGAAAAAGTATTGTAATTAAAGAAAATGGAAAAAACTAGATAATTTTAAGTGTCAAAATTCTTAAAATAAAATCTAGTTTTTTTGTTTTCTAAAATTAAATTTCAGTTTTTGTAATGCTAATTTTACTTATTAAAAATACTTATTTTTTTAATAATTTTGGGGACAAAATAATGTCCTTAGAATCAATAACTTTATAACCTAAAACATTCATAATAAAATCTACTTTTTCCTTGCCAATTTCTTCTACTAAGGCTTCATATGGACTTTTGTAATTTAATAATTTTCTTGGGTAACTATTAACGTGTGACATAACTAAATTAATGTCTTTTTGAGTTAAATTATTAAAAGTAGTCCCTTTAGGTAATATTTTTCTAAGTTCTACATGATTTTTTTCTATCTTTCCTTTTTGATTTGATTTACCTGGATCACAGAAAAATAAATTTATTTGATTATCATCTTCTAAAGCCTCTATTTCTTCTATCATTGTAAATTCTACACCATTATCAGTTAGCATAATTCTAAATAAAAGTATAAATAATTCCGCAGTTAATTTTTTCTTTAATAAATTTAGTTCTTTATTTACTTTTGATGCTGTTTTACTGTCTAGTAATATCGCTATCATAAAGTTCGTTTTTCTAAATAATAAAGTTAGGATAACTTTCTTATCGGTTGTTTTGCCTATAACAGTATCCATTTCAGTAATTTTATAATCTTTATGTTTGTTAACAAAGATAACGAAACAATCATAGTTTCTATTGACCTTAAGCTTTTGAATTTTATTTTTTTCTTCATCAGGTATATCTTTTTCTTTTTTATCTTTATCTCTTTTCTTATAACTGACTTTTTTAACTAAATCAATATTTCTGAATTCAAAAATACCATCATTTGTATAATTATAATAAGAAGATGTGCATTTTTTAATGTTATCGTCAGTCTTAACAATAGCATCTAAAGATTGACCATTTTTAATTCGCCTTTTTATCTCTGTATTAGCATAATCAATTTCTTCTTCAGTTAATCTATGTCCTTTTCTTGAATTAACAAGGGACTCATGGTATTCTATATTTGCACGCTTTGCTAAATAAACCATTTTAACATTAAAGCATTCTTTGGCTTTTTTACAACCATTACAAACATATGGATTTTTAGTAAGGCGTTCACATAGATATTCTTTATAGTTAAGACATATATTATTACAGAAATGTCTTTTACAAGATCTACATAAATTATCACAAGGTTCAATATTACATAAACCTTTTATTTTACAAGATCTATCTTTAAAATACATACATAAATTTCTATTACCATTGAAATTAGATGGATACTTCTTTTCTCTATGATTTATAATTTCATATTTGACAGCATTATATGATTTATCAATACTATTTGCTATTTCAGTTAAAGTTTTGTTTTTGTTTAAGCCTGCTTCTATATCTTTACGATCTGTTGCGGAAAGATGCTTATTTTTCATTTCATATTCTTACCTCACTTCCTATCTTTTTGTAAAATCTTAGCATTACTATTAAAGAATATAGTAATATCTTAAATAATTAAAGTAGTGAGGTATATTTCTAAAATTAAATTGCAGTTATTATGTAAATAATCGTGAAATTAACTTTTAGAATATATACATATTGATTTCTAAACTTAAATTTCAGTTGGATAAATTATTCACTGCAATTTAGTTTTAGAAAGAGTATTAATTAAAAAGTAATAAGCTTTTCTAATACTAAATTTCACTTTACTCCAAAACTGCAATTTAAGTTTAAAATTAAGGAGAATAAAATAATTTAGAAAAAACACTTGACTATCAAAGTACTTTGTGGTAATTTAACCATAAGCACTGAGAAGTGTTTTTCTTTTAGAAAAAAATACAAAGGAAGATGTGTATATGGCAAAGAAAAAAGAAGAAACTAAAGAAATTAAAAAAGACTCTTTAAAAGAAGTATCTAAAAAAGAAAATAAGAAAACTTCTTCTAAAGAAAAAAAGAAAGAAAAAGTAAATATAATTACTAGAATAGGTAATTTTATTAGTGGTGTTAAAACTGAGTTTAAAAGAGTAAAATGGCCTAGTAAAAAAGATATGGTTAAGTATTCTATTGCAACTATTATCTTTATTGTTGTATGTGCCTTATTCTTCTATATAATTGATATCATTTTAGCAGCCCTACATGCATTAGGTAATTAGAAAGGAAATGGTTATGGAAAAACAATGGTATGTCGTTAATACTTATTCAGGACATGAGAAAAAAGTACAAGAAAAACTTTTAATGCGTGCTGAATCTATGAATATGCAAGATTATATTTTTAGAGTAATTGTTCCTGAACAAGAAGAAACTGAAATTAAAGATGGTGTAAAGAAAACTAAATTAAAGAAACTATTCCCAGGTTATATCTTAGTTGAAATGATAATGACAGATGAAGCTTGGTATATAGTGCGTAATACTCCAGGAGTTACAGGATTTATTGGTTCAAGTGGTAAAGGTGCTAAACCTACGCCATTACAACCTAGTGAAGTAGATCATATCTTAAAGAATATGGGTATTAGTAGAATTGATATTGATAAAGAATTACAAAAAGGTACAAAAGTTAAAATTATTGGTGGTCCATTTACTGGAATGTTTGGAACTATCGAAGAAATTGATGCTGCTAATGAAAAAATTGAACTTAATGTTGATTTATTTGGTCAAGAAACACAAGTTGAAGTTGATTTAACACAAATAGAAAAAGCATAAAATACCTTGTCAAATAAAAAAAACTATGTTATTATTTAGGGGCTATATTAATTTTATATAGATTAATATTAGTGGGAAGCAAAAAGTGCATTAAATGCAAATATTGAGATTAAAAGATCTTGATATTGAAATGTGAAAAGCTATTATAACCACTCGCGAAAACGAGTAAGAAAGGATGTGTTTTTCGTGGCAAAGAAAAAAGAAGTTGTAAAGAAAATTAAATTGCAAGTACCTGCAGGTAAAGCTACACCAGCACCTCCAGTAGGAACTGTTTTAGGTCCAGCAGGAATTAACTTACAAGAATTTTGTACAAAATACAATGATGCAACTAGAGATAAAATGGGAGATATTTTACCAGTTGAAATTTCTGTTTATGATGATAGAAGCTTTGACTTTGTAATTAAGACTCCACCAGCAGCTTTCTTAATTAAGAAATATGCTAAGATTTCTAAAGGCTCAACAAAAGGAAAGAATGAAACAGTTGCAACTTTATCTGATAAAGATTTAACTGAAATAGCTGAAACTAAATTACCAGATTTAAATTGTTATACTGTTGAAGAAGCAAAGAAAATCGTTGCTGGTACTGCCCAAAATATGGGTGTTGCTATAGAAGAGAATAAATAATTAACTTAACATATAGGTTATACCTATGTGGGAGGATGTAACACTAATTGCTTACCCGAATAACCACATAAGGAGGAAAAAAAATGAAAAATAGAAGTAAAAAATACAAAGATGCTGCAACTAAAGTAGAAAAGAATAAGCTATATACTAAAGAAGAAGCAGTTAAATTAGTTAAAGATACTAGTATTACTAAATTTGATTCTTCAATAGAAATAGCAATGCATTTAAATGTAGATCCTAAAAAAGCTGATCAACAATTACGTGGTGCTATTGTTCTACCTAAAGGAACAGGAAAAACTAACCGTGTATTAGTTATTGCTAAAGGAGATAATGCTAAAAAGGCTCTTGAAGCAGGAGCAGATTATGTTGGTGATCAAGATTACTTAGATAAAATTGCTAATGAAAATTGGTTTGAATTTGATACTATGATTGCAACTCCTGATATGATGCCTTTATTAGGTAAATTAGGACGTGTTTTAGGACCTAAAGGTTTAATGCCAAACCCTAAAACAGGAACAGTTACTACTGATGTTGCTAAAGCTGTATCTGATGCTAAAGCAGGACGTGTTGAATATCGTACTGATAGTTATGGTAATATTCATGCTTTAATTGGTAAAGCATCATTTACTGAAGAAGATCTATTAGCTAATATTAATACCTTTGTAGCACAAATTATGAAAATTAAACCTGCTACAGTAAAAGGTGATTATATTAAAAATATATCTATTTCATCTACTATGGGTCCTGGAATTAAAATTCAAGTAAATTCTTTTGACAAATAGTAGATTATAGAATATAATAAGTATGCAAATTAATTAATCAGTGCCAAAGACAGTAGGTAACAAAGTAAATCCTACCGAGGACTATCTTTATAAATAAAAGTTCTTGGGGGATCTCTCTAGAACTTTTTTGCACTGAAAAAAGATAGGAGGAAAGAAAATGGCTAATCAAAAAATCTTAGCTAAGAAGCAAGAAGTTGTTGACGAAATCAAAGATAAAATAAATAATAGTTCAAGCTTTGTTCTATTTGATTATCGTGGGTTAACTGATGCTGAAATTAAAGAGTTAAGACGTGCTTTAAGAGAAGCTGATGCTAACTATAAAGTATATAAGAACACTTTAATGGCTAGAGCTTTTAATGATTTAGATATCGATTTAAAAGAAGCTTTAGAAGGACCAAGTGCTTTTGCTTATAGTACTGATCAAATCGCTCCAATTAAAGTATTATCAGACTTTGCTAAAGATCATGAAGCATTAGTTTTAAAAGTTGGTTATGTTGATGGCGAAATTGCAGATAAAGAAAAATTATCAGAATATGCAAAGATACCATCAAGAGATGGCTTACTTACTATGCTTGCAGGTGGTATGATAGGACTTGTTCGCGACCTATCTATCTGCTTAAATTTATATAGTGAACAAAAAGAAGAAAATTAAAATATAGGAGGAAAATAAAATGGCAAAAATAACAAAAGAAGAATTTATTAGCTCATTAAAAGAAATGAATCTTTTAGAAATTAAAGAATTAGTAGATGCAATGAAAGAAGAGTTTGGTGTAGATCCATCAGCAGTTGCAGTTGCTGCTCCAGGAGCTGCTGCTACTGAAGATGCTGCTCCATCTACAGTTACTGTATCAATTAAAGAAGCAGGAGCTGCTAAAGTTGCAGTTATCAAAGTTGTTCGTGAAATTACTGGTTTAGGATTAAAAGAATCTAAAGATATCGTTGATAATCCTGGAACTCCAGTTAAAGAAAACATTTCTACTGATGAAGCTAATGAAATTAAAGCAAAATTAGAAGAAGCTGGTGCTACTGTTGAAGTTAAGTAATTAGCTTCTTTTTTATTGTGTTTTTTTAAAATTATGGTAGACTATAATAAAGGAGGATAATTATGGAAACAAAAAAAAGTAGAACAGGGTTACATGTATTTATAGGAATACTATTAGGAATAATAATCTGTGCAGGAATTATATTTGCAACATATGAATTAGGTTACTTAACATTTGATACAAAAGAAGAAAATGAAACAGTAGAGCCTGATACTAATCAAGAAAGTGAAAATGTAGAAGATACAAATAATATTTCTTTAGATTTTGATACTAGTAAGATAGTTAATAGTACAGCAGATTCATATGAACTAGAAAATTATAATGGAACAATCGATGTTAGATTAGATGAAACGAGAAAAATTGCTACCTTAGGTTTCAATAGAAAAAACCTTTCGGATACATATATTTTAAATTGGGATACTACAGGGGTTGAAGAAGGTACTGTTGAAAACAAAACAGTTACATTTAATCAAGGCATCAAAGATATATATGTTGGAGGTATTGGGCAAGATATGTCTGGTGATATTATCTTATTCTTAATGGATGATGGTACTGTTGAATATATTCCTGTGTATCAAGCCTTATCAACTAATGGAATAGATGGTTTAGTATCTTATGGAACATTAAAAGATTTAAAAGACGTAGTTAAATTTTACTCAGCAGGAGCCATAAGGAATCCAGCAGGAAGTAGTGTTACAGTACTAGCTCAAACTAAAGATGGTACTATTTATGACTTAGCACCTATAATAAATGGTACAAGTAATAACGAGTAGAAGAGGAATTAAACCTCTTTTCTTTTTCTAATTTATATGTTAATATATCTTTACTAGAAAGAAGAGTATTAATGAGTATAGATAACCTGATAATAAAAAGAACAAATTATATTTATAAGCATATTATTAAAATGCCAACAAGTATAAAACAAGAAAAAATAATAGTTAATATAGATAATTTACAAATAGATTCAAAATATAAACCTTATATAAAAGAATTTATTAATAAAACGTATAATTTTAATTTTAGAAACATAAATCAAATATTAGGAACTTTGAGTATTACTAATATGAAGCCTCTTGTCTCCTTATTAAAAAATAGAGATGGAGAGTATAGTATTATGGAAAATAAAATAAGAGTAAGAAAGGATAAAATAGATTCTATATATCATGAGTTCTTTCATGCTTTCACTTCCTGGCGAGAAGACCAAATTAACGGTTGTGGATTTTATCAAGAAACTTTAGATTATAATATTGGTTATAGCTTAGATGAAGGATATACAGATTTACTTTTTAACTATATTTTTGACACTGAGATTAATTATACTGTAGAAGCTAATATAGCAAATAAAGTTCAATTAATATTAACAAAAGAAAAAATGAGAAACATGTATACATCTAATGATCTTAAAGGAATTATTGAAATTTTATCTGAAAACTCTTCTTATCAAGAAGCCATTGCTTTTATAATATTGATGGATAAGCTAGATAAGTATTACTATAATTATAAAAAAACTATATATCTAATAAACATCCTATCAAATTATTTAACAGATATCTATATAAATGATCTTATAACTAAATATCAAAGTGGAAGAATTACATATACAGATATTCATAATAAACTAGATATATTTAAAGAAGAATTTGTTAAATATGCTTTTGTTAATAAAAAGCTAGAGAAAGATTATTTAAGAAGCTCTGAGTATCTTGACATAACTTCTAAACTGTCAAATTATCAATTTCAGAAAGAACTTTCTAAAAAAATATTGACGAAATAGAAAAAATAGTGTATTATAACACTACGAAAGGAGACAAACTATATACTTTTGTATAATGGGTTGTCTCTTTCTTTGTTTTGAGGTGATGTTAATGAGTCATTATTTTGAAAATGACCAGAATCTCCCTAGTAATTTAAAGAAAACCACTACAACAATTTTTAATCATAATTTTATTTTTTATACGGATAATGGTGTCTTTGCTAAACATGGTCTTGACTATGGTAGTAGATTACTTTTGGAGTCTCTTCCTTATGAAGAGTTAAAAGGAAAAATACTTGATGTCGGATGTGGCTATGGAGTGCTAGGAATTATAATTAATAAATTAACAAATTTAGAAGTAGATATGGTAGATGTAAATAAAAGAGCCCTGCATTTAACAAAGAGGAATGTTAAAGAAAATAATTGTTCTAATATAAATGTCTTTGCTAGTAACTGCTATGAAAACATTACTAATAAATATGGGACAATTATTACTAATCCACCTATTAGAGCAGGTAAAAAAATAGTTTATGATATCTTACTAAATGCTAGAAATTATCTAAAAGAAGATGGGACATTATACTTAGTCATAAGAAAAGAACAAGGTGCTAAATCGGCAATTATCGAGCTAAAAAAATATTATGATGTAAGTATTGTTAATAAAAGTAAAGGTTTTTTCATAATAAGTGCAAAAATATGTTGACTTGTTGAAGAGTTTATGCTAATAATATAAATTGGCAACGTGTTATTTTGAAGTAACAAAAATATATGTATAGGGGTGAATTTGAGTGTCATATAAAATTGTAGAATATGGAAAAAAACGTAAAAGAAGAAATTATTCAAGAATTAGAAATACTTATGAATTAAAGGATTTACTAGAAATTCAGAAAAAATCATATGATTGGTTTGTAACAACAGGAATTAAAGAAGTTTTTGAAGACTTATTTCCAGTTGAAAACTTTTCAGGTACTCTATCTTTAGAGTTTGGAGATTATCATTTTGAAGAGCCAAGATACTCTATTAAAGCTAGCAAAGATAGAGAAACTACTTATGCGGCACCACTTAAGGTAGAAGTGCGTCTTTTTAATCGTGAGACAGGAGAGATTAAAGAACAAGAAATCTTCCTTGGTGATATGCCTATCATGACTGATAGTGGAACATTTATAATAAACGGAGCAGAACGTGTTATTGTTTCTCAATTAGTTCGTTCGCCAAGTGTATACTATAATCGTGAAATAGACAAAAATGGACGTGAATTGATTACATCTCAAATCATTCCTACACGTGGTACTTGGTTAGAATTTGAAGCAGATGCTAGAGATGTTTTATATGTTAGAATTGATAGAACAAGAAAAGTAACATTAACAACTCTATTACGTGCTTTTGGGCTTTCTAGCGATGAAGATATTTTAAATCTATTCGGTGAAGATGACTTTCTTAAAAATACTATTGCCAAAGATGCAACTAAAAACCTAGATGAAGCCTTAATTGAAATCTATGAAAAATTAAGACCAGGTGAACCTGCAACACTAGATTCATCTAAAAACCATATTATAACAAGATTCTTTGATGAATTTAGATATGATCTTGCTAAAGTAGGACGTTATAAATTTAATCGTAAATTAAATATTGTAGATCGTTTATTAAATCAAACACTTGCAGAAGATATTGTAGTAGAAGGAGTTACTAAGTTCGCTAAGGGAACAGTTGTAACTAAAGATGTTTTAGAAGAGTTAAGAGAAATCTTTAAAAATGGTTATGGTGTAGAAGAAGTACAAATTAATGATGAATTAGATACTTATAATAAAATTCAAAAAGTAACTATTTATGATCCAAATGATAAAAAGAAAAAATTAATTGTTATTGGTAATGACCAGACAATTGATTCTAAACGTCTAACAATATCAGATGTTTATGCTGCTGTATCTTATTACTTAAACCTTTTACATGGTGTAGGTAATTATGATGAAATTGACCATTTAGGTAACCGTCGTATTAGACAAGTAGGAGAATTATTACAAAATCAATTTAGAATTGGTATCTCTCGTATGGAAAGAGTTATTCGTGAGAGAATGACTACTCAAGAGATGGAAGAAGTAACTCCTAAAACATTAATAAACATTCGTCCAGTTACCGCTGCTATGAAAGAGTTCTTTGGTTCATCTCAATTATCACAATTTATGGACCAAACTAACCCTATCGCTGAACTTACTAATAAACGTCGTTTGTCAGCTTTAGGACCAGGTGGATTATCTCGTGATAGAGCAGGTGTAGAAGTACGTGACGTTAATGCTTCTCACTATGGTAGAATCTGTCCTATCGAGTCACCAGAAGGACAAAACATTGGACTTATAACATCATTAGCAAGTTATGCTAAAATAGATGAATATGGATTTATTATGACTCCATATCGCAAAGTTGTTGATTGTAAGATAACAGATGAAGTAGTTTACTTTACAGCTGATGAAGAACAAGACTATATTATTTCTGAATCAACTGTTAATACTGATGAAAACAATGTAATTATTGATAAAACAGTTGCAGCAAGATTTAGAGATGAAAATATTCTTGCTAAACCAGAACAAGTAGATTATATCGATGTATCACCTCAACAAGTTGTATCAGTAACAACAAGTTGTATTCCATTCCTAGAGCATGATGATGCAACTCG
>CALVVD010000023.1 GCA_944363745.1 uncultured Bacilli bacterium
TGGCGGAATTGGCAGACGCGCTAGACTTAGGATCTAGTGTCTTAGACGTGCAGGTTCAACTCCTGTTACCCGCACCAGAAAGCAATATGTCTGAACTTTTATAGTTCAGGACTTAAATATATAAGTATCAAGCTCTAAAAAGGTTGGTACTTTTTTAGTACTTGAGAAAGAAATAGAATTACTAATTTGAATTTGGAGGATAACTTATGGAAAGTAGAAATTATTCAAAAAATAAAGGAAAAAAAATTGGTAAATGCAATATATGCGGTCAAGAAGCAGAATTAACTTGGGATCATGTTCCTCCAAAATTTTGTTTTAACACTGAAAAAGTAAAATATAATAAAATATTAGATATACATAATAGCAAACCATTAAAAGAAAGTCAAAATGGAGTGAAATTTCGTTCTATTTGTAATGATTGTAATAATCGTTTATTGGGTAGTAAATATGATAAAGAGTATAAAAAATTAGTCGATTTATTATATAATTTATATACTTCAAAGACCAAGCTTGAGCCTTACGTTGATATCGAAGGACTTCAAGTGAACAAGATTGCTCGAGCCATTGTTGGACATTTCTTAGCATCAAAAAGCTCTTTTAGTAACAATCTATTTGAAAAAAATTAAGAGATTATTTTCTAGATGAGACTAAATTACCACCAAAAGAAATGAGTTTATTATATTACGTTTATATTTATAATACAATCATAATTATGAGAGATTTTATACCTAAAAAAATGGACAATCATCAATACAAGATTCCTAGTGGATTTATGAGTTGTATTAATTCTTTTCCACTAGCATTTATTCTTGTTGATAAACCTGATGATAAATGTGGTTTATATGATCTGTTTGACTATTGTACTAATAATATTGATGAGACGATAAAAATTAGAATTGATTTGTTATCGTATCTATATACTGATAAAAAAACACTAAGGGATCCATATTGGCCATGTAGTGTTAATGATAGTGAAACTGGAACCGATATGATTTTATTGTCAGAAGATAGTCAAACAGATTCAATTTTTTCCACAAAACGAAATTTTAGCATAAAATGATATATCAATAAAAACATCAACATGCTTGCTTTATTAATTTGCAATTGTATAAAAGTATGTAATGACTTATGTAAGGATTGATTCATAATATTCTCTTCTTTGTATAATTATTTATTAATATTTTCTAAAGAAAACTCAAGACATGCAAGATTATTAAATTGATCTACATAATCATATAGATGAACAAATAGTTTAATGAATAATTTAAATAATCATATAGTAGTTAGTATATGCTAAAAAAGAAATTTATAGAAAAATAGTTATTAAAAATTAAAAAATTGCTCTAAAAAACAGGGCAATTTTTAATTTTTAAGCTATAAAGTCAATAAATTTTAAAAATTTGTTGACTAGTTGTATATCAAATGCTATAATAACAGCGATTTATACGTATTCAGGAGGGTTTTATGGAAGAGATTAATTTAAAAGAAGTATATACATACTTCAAATTCAGAATACTTTGGATACTTATAGCAATAGTTGCAATTGTAGTTATCGGTAATATTTATACAATTATTACTAGAGTTCCAATGTATCAAAGTAATACTACACTTGTTTTAGTTGGTGAGAGTAAAAAAGGTTATAGTCAAAGTGACTCAGTATTAAATCAAAATTTGATTGGTACCTATAGTCAAATTATTACAAGTAGAACAGTATTATCGCAAGTAATAGATAATTTAAAACTAAAAACTACAACAGAAAGTTTATCAAAAAATATTACAACATCATCAGTAGAAGATACAGAAATTATTAAAATTACTGTAAATAGTTCTAAAAGAAAAGAAGCTGCTAAAATAGCCGATGAAGTAGCTACTGTATTTTCTAAAGAAGTACAAGATATCTATAATCTAGAAAATGTTACAATTATAGATAAAGCTGAGGTTGCTACTTCTCCTTATAACATTAACTATGTAAAAGACAATATTATCTATTTAATGATAGGAATCGTATTATCTTTTGGCATAGTATTTGTTATGTATTATTTTGATACTACTATTAAATCAAGTGAAGTAGTAGAAGAAAAATTAGGACTTCCTGTTATTGGAATTGTTCCTAAAGAAGAAGATAAGGAGTAGTGATTATGACAACAGATTTAATAATTAATGCTAACCCTAAATCAGTATTTAGTGAAGCTATAAAAACAATTCGTACTAATCTTGCTTTTCAAGCAATAGATAAAGAAATGAAAGTAATACTATTAACATCACCTATGTCAGGAGATGGTAAGAGTTTTATAACAGCAAATCTTGCTGTAGCATATGCTCAAGAAGGAAAAAAAGTATTAGTAGTTGATTGTGATTTAAGAAGAGGAAGACAACATGAAATATTTGAAGTAATGAATCTAACTAGTGGAGGATACTCTAATTTAATACTAAATTATAAGGATGATATAAAATTAAAAAAATATATAGTTGAAACTACCAACAAAAATATAGATTTATTACCAACAGGACCAACACCACCTAATCCTGTAGAACTACTAGTTTCTGAAAATAATAAAAAACTAATGGAACAATTAAGAGGTAAATACGATATTATTCTTCTTGATTGTCCACCAGTCTTAGGGCTTAGTGATACAATGATAATGACTAAATATAGTGATACTAATATTGTCGTTGTAAGTAATAAAAAAACTAAAATAGAAAGCTTAGATAAAGCTAAAAAAGTATTTGAAAAAGCTAATACTAAAATATCAGGAGTAATTATAAATAAAGCATCAGTTAAAGATAATAGTTACTATAGTTATTATTCTAATGAATACTATGGCGATGGAAAGAAAAATAAAAAGAAGAAAAGAAAAAGATGAAAGATTTACATTCACATCTCTTGTATGGAATAGATGATGGCAGTAAGGATATAAGTGAGAGTATAACTTTATTAAAAGAAGCTGAAAAACAAGGGATTACTGAGTTAATGATTACTCCGCATTATATAGAAGATAGTAAATATAATTGTAATAATAAAGAAAAGATAAAACGCTTTAATGAACTAAAAGAAGAAGTAGAAAAAGAAAAGATAAATATAAAATTGTATTTAGGTAACGAAGTGTTAATAAATGAAAATATTTTAAAATTAATAAAAAACAAAGAAATAACTACCTTAAATAATTCTAAATATATTTTAATAGAATTTCCTTTAGGTAATATGTTATATAATACTAAAGATATAATTTATAACCTAATAGTAAAAGGATACGTTCCAATACTAGCTCATCCAGAAAGATATAGAATCTTTCAAAAACATAGAGAACATATAGAGGAATATCTAAGAATGGGGGTATTACTACAAGGAAATTATAAAAGTTTGTTCGGAAAATATGGTAGAGATGCCAAAAAAACTTTAATTTATTTATTAAAAAATCATAAAATAACATTTTTAGGAAGTGATTGTCATCATGATGGAGATTTTAAGATAAAAAAATTAAAAAAGAAATTGAAATCGATATTAAAAAATGATAACATGGTAGAGGATGTGTTAAAAAATAATTTTGATAAAGTTATACTAAATGAAAACTTTAGTATAAAAAGGTGAGAGTATTAAAAGTGGTAGGAGTGTAGTTAATATGAACGAAATGATTGATGTAGTCGATGATGACAATAAAGGAAAAGAAGAAGATTTTATTAAAACTAGTGAAATAATAGTAGATGTTAATGAATATGAAGAAGTAAAGAAAAAAGTATCAGCATTATCATCAGTAAGAGAGTTAGTTTATTTGTTTATAAAAAGATGTTTTGATATAGTATGTGGATTAATAGGAGTAGTATGTTTAGTACCATTGATTGTTATAGTGAAGATTGTAAATATATGTAATAAAGACTTTGATTCTATATTCTATTTTCAAAAAAGAATTGGAAAAGATGGTAAAGAGTTTAAACTATATAAATTTAGATCAATGGTTGTTAATGCAGATGAAATATTAGAACAAACTTTAAAAAATGATAAAAAAATAGCTGAAGAGTGGAAGAAATATCAAAAATTTGAAAACGATCCAAGAATTACTAAAATAGGTAACATTCTTAGAAAGACATCTCTTGATGAAGTTCCCCAATTTATTAACATCTTAAAAGGTGATATGTCTATGATTGGCCCTAGGCCACTAGTACCAGGAGAATTAGATTCACATAATGGTAATCATGAAATATATGAAAGTGTAAGGCCTGGTATTACTGGATGGTGGGCATGTAATGGTAGAAGTGCAACCACTTATGAAGAAAGACTAGAATTAGAATATTATTATGTAAAGAATAGAAGTTTATGGTTAGATATTAAGTGTGTGTTTAAAACAATAAGTGCGGTAATTTGTAAAAAAGGAGCTAAGTAAAAAAAGTACTTATTTAACATGAGTACTTTTTAATTTAAAGAGGTGTTGTTATGACTAAAGAAAGAAATGAATTAGTATCAATTATCACACCTATTTACAAGTGTGAGAAATTTGTAAAAGATACTATTGAATGTGTTTTGAATCAAACATATGATAATTGGGAATTGTTAATGGTAGATGATTGTAGTCCGGATAATTCTGCCGATATAATTAAAAAATATGCAAAAGATGATTCTAGAATTAAATATATTAAATTAGAAAAAAATAGTGGTGCAGCTGTTGCTAGAAATAAAGCGTTACATGAGTCCAAAGGAAGATTTATTGCGTATCTTGATGCTGATGATTTATGGAAAAATGAAAAATTAGAAAAACAAGTTAATTTTATGTTGGATAATAATTATGCTTTTACATGTACTGATTATGAGAAAATAGATGAAGATGGTAATTCGTTAAATAAAGTAATTAAAATTCCTAAAAAAGTTAATTATAATTTGTTTTTACGAAATACTATTATTCAAACTGTTGGTGTTATGATTGATACTAAAATAACGGGAAAAGAATTATTAGAGATGCCTAATATTAGAAGACGGCAAGATGCTGCAACATGGTGTCAATTATTAAAAAATGGTTTTGACTGCTATGAATGCCCTGAAAATTTGTCTTATTATAGAGTAGTTAGAAATTCGTTATCTAGTAATAAGTTTAAAGCTGTTAAAATGAATTGGTATTGGTATAGAAAAATAGAAAAACTTCCGTTATGGAAAACCTGTTATTGTTTTGTTGGATATGCATTTAATGGGGTTAAGAAAAGAATCTATATAAAAAGTAAATAGGTGATTTTATATGAAGAAAGTTATGAAAAAAATATATAGAAAAATAATAAGTTGGTTACCAACCAAGTTAGTAATAAATATTGAAACTTTAAGAGGGTATCACAAATTATGTGATTTAAACAATCCTATATATTTTGGTGAAAAAATCCAATGGCTAAAGCTATATGGTAATTTAGAAAAATATACTAATTTTGCTGACAAGTACCTGGTAAGAGATTATATAACAGAAAAAGTTGGAGATAAATATTTAGTTAGACTACTAGGTGTTTTCGATAATGCTGAAGAAATTAATTTTGAAAAATTACCTAACCAGTTTGTTATCAAGTTAAATACCGGTTCAGGTTTTAATATTGTTGTAACAGATAAACAGAAAATCAATTCAAACAAAATAATAAGGCAATTAAATAAATGGATGAAAATAAATTATTTTAAAATAAAGAAAGAACCTCAATATAAAAATATACAGAAAAAAATTATTATCGAAGAATACATAAGTGATAAAGATGGAAAACTGAATGATTACAAATTTTTCTGTTTTGATGGAAAAGTTGAGTTCATTGAAGTGGATTCTGATCGTTTTGGCAATCATACAATGGATTTTTTTGACAAAGATTGGAAGTTGCTACAATTAAAAAAAGGGAAGTATAAAAACTCTTCCAATCTTCCAAAAAGACCAGAAAAATTTAATAAAATGATTAATATAGCAGAACAACTTGCATCTGATTTTCAGTTTGTAAGAGTTGACTTATATAATGTGGAAGGAAGTATCTATTTTGGTGAGTTAACGTTTACTCCAGCAGGAGGATTAACTAAATTTAATCCAATTGAAAAAGACAGAGAGTTTGCAAAAAAAATCATTACACAATCTACAAAAAAGATTTTACTAGCTGCATCTACATCTAAAAAGAAAAATAGATTAGATGGAGTAACTATTAAAAGCAGAGTTTTAGAGGAGTTTTTATTGAATCAAGAAGGAATCACTTTGTACTCTGTAGATACTGACAACTATAAGCGAGATTTCTTTCCCATTATTTTAAAATTAGTATTTGGAATACGAAAGTGTGATAAAATAGTAATTTGTTCTTCTTCTCCTGGTGCGGCAAAACTATTGAGTTTTTTAAGAAAAATAAAATGTAAAAAGGAAATCTATTATTTTGTAGCAGGGGGAGTTATTGGCGATAAGATTAGAGATCATGTTTATGATATTAGAAATTATGCTTGTTTAACACATATTTTTGTTGAGTCTGAAAAGTTAAAAAAACAACTAAACAACTTGTCTCTTAATAATGTGTCTCAATTAAATAATTTTCGATATATTAAGAAGTTTAAGAATAACTATAAAAACACTAATGAATACAAGTTTGTTTTTTTTGCAAGAGTAAATAAACAAAAAGGTGTAGAAGAGTGTATTAGAGTTGTGCAAGATATTAATAAAAAGACAAAACATCATGTGACTTTGGATATTTATGGTCAATGTACTAGTGAATATTTAGAAGAATTACAAAAAATGTTTGATGAAAATATACATTATAAAGGTGCTGTAACGCCAAATAATAAACGGGAATATGAAGTTTTGAGTGAATATGATGTCTTGTTATTTCCTACAAAGTACTATAATGAGGGATTGCCTGGAACTATTATAGAAGCATATATTGCATCTTTAGCCATTGTTGCTAGTGAATGGAAATATGCACATGAATATATTAGTGATTCTAAAAACGGATATATATCTAACTTTAATGACTATAATGATTTTTACCAAAAAGCATTAAATATTTTGGACAGGAAAAAGATAGAAAAATAGTTATCAAAAAGATTTAATATTGAGTATTTATTATCAGATTTTATAGTAGAATTGAAAAAGTAAAAATAGGAGATTATTATGAAAATAGTACATGTTATTCATTGCTGCAATGCAGGAGGCGCAGAGGTTTTTGTAAAAAATTTAATTAAAGAGATGAAAAAATTAGAACCTAACAACCAATATCAGTTATGGGCATTACACGATTCATCTTCCTTATTTAATGGAAATAAAGAGGCTATAGAATACGAAAAAAAATATATAGATGAATTATTGGAAAACGGCATTGAGGTTAAAAAAGTTAGTAAACAAAATGGTTTAGCTGGCAGATTTAAAATGATGCAAGACATCAATAAGTTATATAATAATTTTAAACCAGATATAATAAATTGCCATTTAGAAAGCGTTACTTTTAACGTGGTATCATCATTATTATTTAAAAGAGTTAAAATTTACGAAACTATTCACAATAGTATTATTAGACGAAAAACAATACATAAATATTTTTTGAATTTTAAAATTCAAAAATATATATCTATTGCAAAATGTGTTTCTGAAGTTATAAAAAGAGATATAAGAGTTTCTAATGAAAAGATAAAGTTAATATATAACGGAATTGATGTAGAAAGATTCGATGTAACAAAAGACTTTAAAAATGATGCACATTCAATTATCGCGATTGGGCGTTTAACAAAACAAAAAAATCATTTACTTTTATTAAAATCTTACAAAGAAGTATGTCAGTTATGTGACATAAAAAAAATAAAAAAGCCAGTATTAAAGATATATGGAACAGGAGAATTGAAGGATGTTCTTATGACATATATTCGTGATAATAATTTGAAAAATGTTAAATTAATGGGTACTACAACTGAGGTTCCAACTGTATTAAAAGAAAATGATATTTATGTTATGTCGTCGGATTGGGAAGGATTTTCTATTTCTTTGATTGAAGCTAAAACTGCTGGAATATCAATTATATGCACAGATGTAGGAGGCAACAATGAAATAATAGAAAACGGTAAAACAGGTTTTGTTACAGAAAAAGGAAACGCAGAACAATTAAAAGATTGTTTGATGAAACTACTAATTCAAAAAGATTTACGCAGAAAATTTTATAATAATTGTAAAAATGAAAAAGAAAAATTTGATATTAAAAAGAGTGCTCAAGAATATTTAGAATTATATAATTAAGATAATAAAGGTGATAGACATGAAACTGAACCAAAAATTAATTGTTACGATAGAAATAGTTTTGCTATTATTGCTAGGCATTAGTCATATATTATCATTGTCTAGTGTAAACGTAATAATATCCATGATTATTTTGTTCTTATTTATTATATCTAATTTAAGAACAAATGTATTATTATTATTTACTGCTATACCTTTTTTTAATTTATTTACTTCTAATATTGGATCAACTAGCTTATTTTATTTATATATAATTGTTTTCTTATTAAAGTATATTTTTGCAAATAAATATCACTTTAATAAAAAGAAAATTTTAGTTTTTACTTTATTAATATTAGTCAGAATACCGAGTGGTGACTTTGTTTATTTAACTAAATGGGCATTATTACTTTCTGTGCTTGTTTTTACCTATAATGAAGACTTTTTTATTGAACAAAGCAATAAAATAGTAAGATATCTGTCTATTTCATTTGTTTTATCTTCAGTTTTTGGATATTATATGCTACAAAATGGGCTTTCTATCTATACTAATTCTTATATATATATATCTTCCGAACTTACAGTTACTAGATTTGCAGGATTGGTTGGGGACTCAGTCTTTTATTCTCAATTTGCTGCGCTGCTGATTGCAGCAAATCTAGTAATAAATTATTATAATAATTCGGATAGGATTTTTAGATATATTATTGTTGCTATTTTGACATGTTTTATCATTTTAACATACTCAAAAACAGGATTAATTTTGGCATTAGTTTCTATTGTTATATATCTTATTGCATTAGTTTATAACAATATAAAAACAAGAAAAAAGATTATAAGTACTTTATTAATCGTAGTGGTTGCTATTTCATCAATGATAATAGGAGTTAATTATATTTTGGAACATACAAACAACCTAATCATTAGTAATTATATTAATCGTTTTAGTGCATCAGACTTATTAACCGGAAGAAAAGAAGTTTATGAACACTATATAAACTTGTTAGAACACAATTGGGGAACTCCATTTTTTTCAATGCCACAAGATGAATATCTATCCATTTTTACTACTAATGGAATTAATAAACTAAACAGAGCACATAACATCTATTTAGAAACGGTTTGTGCCTTTGGAATATTTACTTCAATAATTTTAATTGGATGGATATTTGTTAAAGTACTACAAGTATTGAAGAGCAAAAATCAAAAATTTTGTGTTTTACCAATGTTGATTATGTTAGCTAGTGGTTTTACATTACATGGACATTTTGAATTTCACTATTATTTTATTTTATCTATTGCATTGATGTATTTAAGCAAAAAAATTCTTGGTGCTATAACTAATAATACTAATGAAGATGTTGATATAAGAAAGGAAGTTAATAATGAAAAAACAGAGTTTAAAAAAGAATTATATTTATAATTTAATATATCAAATCATAGCTATTATACTTCCAATTATTACTACTCCCTATTTATCTAGAGTATTAGGAGCAAAAGGAATTGGTATATATAGCTATACGCTTTCTATTGTCACATATTTTATTTTAATAGGAGCATTAGGAACCAATATGTATGCTCAAAGAGAGATGGCATGTTATCAAGATGATGTGGAAGGAAGAAGTAAAACTTTTAAAGAACTATTTTATATTAGACTTTGTTCTTTTTCCATTACGGCTATTGTATTTTTTCTTTGTTTTTGTATTTCAAATGAATATGACATATATTATCGTATTTTATTGTTAGAAATATTTGCTAATATGATTGATATTACCTGGTTTTATCAGGGAATGGAGAATTTTAAAAAAGTAGTAGTAAAAAATCTTCTAATTAAATGTATTAGCATTTTTTCTATATTTATTTTTATTAGAAGTAAAAATGATGTATGGATTTATGTACTAATTTATGTATTATCAAATTTAATAGGTAATTTATCTCTTTGGCTAGATCTTAAAAAATATTTGATAAAAGTAAAAAAAATAAATTTAAAAAAACATTTTAGGCCAATGTTATCTTTAATTGTTCCTCAAATAGCCATGTCAATATATAATGTTTTAGACAAAACAATGATTGGACTATTAGCAAAAGATATTAGTGAAGTAGGATATTATGAACAGTCTCAAAAAATAACCAGATTGGCTGTAACAATAGTTACTGCTCTAGGTACGGTTATGATTCCCAGAATATCAAACGTCAATTCAAAAGGGGACACAAAAAAGCTACTGAATTATATATATAGTAGTTTTAACTTAGTATGGTTTTTATCAATTCCGATAACTTTTGGATTAATTGCTACTGCGGATAATTTTGTACCTTGGTTTTTTGGTAAGGAATTCGAAAAAGTAGCATTATTAATAAAAGTATGTTCACCGATAGCAATTTTTATAGGATTAGCTAATGTTATGGGGCAACAATACTTAGTATCAACAAAACGGCAAAATCAGTATACATATGCTGTTGTTACTTCAGCTATTGTTAATTTTTTTGGTAATTTAATATTAATTCCAAAGTATGCAGCAATAGGTGCCACTATATCGTCTGTTTTTGCAGAATTAGTAGGAGTATGTGTTGAAATATACTTTATTCGAGATGTAATTAATATAAAATCTGCATTCCTTTTATCAAAAAAATACTTTATTGCTGCTATTATTATGCTTGTAGGACTAATGGCTATCGATTCATTTTTCCTTTCTTCAATGATGTCAACTGCGATATTAGTTATAATTGGAATCACGATATATATGTTGGTGTTAATTATATTAAGAGATACTTTTGTTATTACGACATTAGAAAAAATAATTAATAAAATATGGAGGAAAAAGAAAGTAAATGAGTAAATTATTTGAAAAAGATATATATAGATATTATGGTAAATGTAATTTAACTTTAAGGGAAAGGCTTAAAATGCCTCCCGATTTGCGTTTTATAAAATATTTTCGAAAAATACAATACAAAAAATCTTTATTTTGTTTAACTTATTTTTTGTTTAAGCATTATCAAAAAAAATATCATATTCAAATTTCGAAAAAAACTAAAATTGGGGATAGTCTCTTTTTAGGCCATTATGGAAGAATTATATTCAATCTTAATTCTAT
>CALVVD010000024.1 GCA_944363745.1 uncultured Bacilli bacterium
ATAGTGATGTTTTAAGAGATATTATTAAAATAGATGTTACTAGTAAAGCTGGATTATTATCATTATTTCAAGATTATGAAGAAGCTAAGAGTGAATATGATCAGATAAAATATGCTTTAAAAATGGTAAAACAAACTGGTTATGGTGTGGCTACTCCAAGACTTAATGATATGAAGTTAGATACTCCTGAGATTATTAAACAAGGTCCAAGATATGGTATTAAACTTAAAGCAGTTGCCCCTTCTATTCATATGATTAGAGTTGATGTTAATTCTACTTTTGAACCTATTATTGGTAGTGAAGTACAAAGTAAAGAGTTAATTGATTACTTAATGAGAGATTATGAAAATAATCCTAGTGAAATATGGAAAAGCGAAATATTTGGTAGAAGTTTAGATAATATTGTTCAAGAAGGAATACAAGCAAAGATTAATTCTATGCCAGATAATATTAGATATAAGTTACAACAAACTTTAACTAAAGTAGTTAATAAAGGTTCTAATAATATGATTGCTATAGTTCTCTAAGGAGAACTTTTTTCATTTATTATTAAATTAGAATGTTCTATTAGTTTTAGATATTCTTTATAAGTGATATTATCTATATCAATCTTTTTAGGATAAGTAGGAAAGTCTAAGTTATCTAATAGTTCTAAATGTATTTTTATTTTATCTTTTATAATAATTCTTAAATCTATTTCTTCGGAAAAATCAAAACTATCTATTTTTTCTATTAAGAGAATTGTACCTATAATTTTTTTATTATAAACTCTTACTTCATAGTAACCTGGTTCTAGTAAGTTATATTTTTTATTATAGTTTAAAAATATATTTTTAATTTTATTAATAGTCATTTCTTTATTATCCGTTGTTAAATTAATTGGTATTATAAGATATATTAAGTTATCATTTTTAATAATTAATTTCACAAAACTTCACCTATTATAGGGTATGAAAAAAGACTTAAATCGTGTCGATGATTAAGTCTTCTAATTTCTTTAATACTTCATTTCTTCCTTCTTTAGTAATACTTGAAAAGACTATTAAGTCATCTCCCATTACTAAATCTAGAGTATCTGTTATTTGTTTTTTACATTTTTCTTTTTTACTAGTTCCTATTTTATCTGCTTTAGTAGCGACTATAGTAACTGGTAGATTATAATATTTTAAGAAGTTATACATTAAAACATCATCTTCAGTTGGTTTATGACGAAAATCAATAATCATAAAGACTCTTTTTAACTCTTTTCTTGTCTCTAAGTATTCTTCTATCATTTTACCAAATTTAGCTCGTGTTTTTTTACTAGTTTCAGCATAACCATAACCAGGTACATCGATTAAGTAAAAGTCATCATTTACTAAATAGAAGTTTAATGTTTGTGTTTTTCCAGGGTGAGATGAGGTTCTAGCAAGATTTTTTCTTCCTAAAAGTGTATTAATAAAACTACTTTTACCAACATTACTACGTCCTACTAAAAGGAATTCATTTTTTAAATCGGTTGGATATTGACTACGACGAGTAGCCATTATTTTAAGTTCTGATTTAGTTATTTTCATCTTTACTCATCTCTTTCTTTAAATAAATTTCGGTAGCATAATCTATATCTGATATTAAACTTTCTGCTTCTTCTAGAGTAGATAGTCTAGCACCACTAGCCATAGTATGTCCACCACCATTATATTTTTCGGCTATTTTATTGATAGCAGGTCCTCTACTTCTAATATTTACACGAACGTTATTGTTTTTAACATCTTCAGTTACAATTATCCAGACTAAAACTTCATCTATAAAGTTAAAGTTATTAATCATATTACCTGCTGAGGCACTATCAGCTTTAAATTTAGTAATGATATCATTAGTTAAAATGATATAGGCAACACCATTTTCTGTTACTTTCATATTTAAAGAGATATATCCTTCAAGTCTTACTTCTTTTAGTGGCCTTAAGTATAGATTAGTATAGATATTTGATAGTTTTAAAGGATATTTTGATAAATAGGTACTTACAAGAGAAAAGGTTTTAGGAGTTGAACTATCAAAAAGAAAACGATTAGAATCTGAGACAAGACCATAATATAGTAGTTTTGTTATTTCCCTGTTACATTTTAGTTTTGTTTTTAGTAAAAGTTCCATTAATATTTCACAAGTACTACTAGCTTTATCATCAATGTATTCAAGACCATCAAAGCTTTCGATAAAGGGATGATGATCTATTTTTATAATCATTTTCGCTTTATTATAGTCCTTATAATCTATTCTTTTTTTATCAGGAGTATCTAAAACGATTAAAAGAAAGTTATCAAGTTCTTCTAATTTATCTAGTTTTCCCATATAAGAGAATTTTGTAGACCCATTACCTACAGCATAGACATTCTTATTAGGAAAAGTCAATTTAATAGATTCCTTTAAAGCTAATTGGCTTGCTAGAGCATCAGGATCTACTCCTATATGCCTAGCGATGACAATTGTTTGATATTTCTTTATTTCTTTATATATTTTTTTAAACATACTTATTTCCTATCTAAATTAAATTTAATGTTTCTTTAGCAATCATTAACTCTTCATTAGTTGGAATAGCGAAAATACGAACTTTAGAATCTTTTCCAGTCAATTCTATTTCTTCTCCTGTTGTTTTGTTTTTCTCTTCATCAATAGTTATACCTAATACTTTTAATTTAGAAATAATATCATGACGAGCTGGAGAACTATTTTCACCAAGTCCTGCTGTAAATACTAAAGCATCAATTCCTTCAAGTTCTACATAGTAGTTAGCAATATATTTAACAACGGTATTAACAAAGATTTTATTAGCTAGAATAGCTTGTTCATCACCTTCATTAATAGCATTTCTAATATCACGATAATCACTATATTTTCTACTAACGCCAAGTAAACCTGATTTTTTATTTAACATATCTACTACTTCTTTAGCATTTAGTCCTTCTTTTTCCATTATATAAGGAATAATTGAAGGATCAATATCACCACTTCTTGTTCCCATCATAACTCCTGCTAGAGGAGTGAAGCCCATAGATGTATCTTGACATACACCATCTTTAATAGCAGAAAGAGAACAACCACTACCTAAATGACATACAATAGCTTTATAGTTTTTAGTTTTTAGGATTTCACTTAATCTGCCGGCAATATATTTATGACTTGTACCATGAGCACCATATTTACGAACACCATAATCAGTATACCAATTATATGGTACAGGATAAATATAGTTTTCTTTAGGCATTGTTTGATGATAAGCAGTATCAAAGACTGCAACCATTGGAACATTTGGTAAAGCTTTTTTACATGCTTCTATTCCTAGAATATGAGCTGGGTTATGTAAAGGAGCAAAATCTGCATATGATTTTATATCTTCAATAACTTTGTCAGTAATAATAACAGAATGATCATAAGTATAGCCATGGACAATACGATGACCTATTCCATCTATTTCATCTAGATCTTTAATTATTCCTAAAGTAATTAGTCGATCTAACATTACTTCAACAGCAACTGTATGATTAGGAAGTTCTACTTCTTCTTTTATTTTCTCACCATTATATTTAATAGTATAGAAACTTCCATCTAGTCCTACACGTTCAAAATAACCACTAGCAATACATAAGCTTTTATCCATATCAAAAAGACTAAATTTTAGTGAACTGCTACCAGCATTAACAGACATTATTTTCATATATATTCCTTCTTTCTTTAAATCTACTAGTATTATACTATAGATTAGAATTTTTTCAAAGTATTAGGCTAAAAAGTTCATAATAAGAGCTGTTATTAAGTTTTTCTCTTTAGGATTTGATTCTGCTATTAAAAGAGTCAAGGCTGTTAGAGTATTATTATCAATTACAAGAACATTATCTTTATAGAGCATATTATAATAATTTAAAAAGTAGATAAACATAGTTGCCGCTATACGTTTATTACCATCTATGAAAGCATGATTCTTAACTATTAAGTATAAAAAGTTAGCAGCTTTTTCTTCAGTAGTTTTATAGAGTTCTTCTCCATCAAAAGTCTGATAAATTGTATCTATAATAGCTTTAAATCCATTATCTCTTTCTAAGGCAAAAATATTACTATTTTCATTAAATTTAAGAGTATTAATTATGTTCATACATTCTTCATAATTTACTTTTTTTAAACTTTTATTAGTTCCTTTTATTTTTAGAGTTTTATGGTCATAATCATCTAATAGGTCTAAAGCTTTAGTGTATGATGTTATTACTTTTAATACACCTTTAGCATCTTTATCTTCTAATCTATCATCTAATCTATTTGCAATATCTATTAGTTCAATAGTTTTTTCTAGAGCTTTAAGTCTTTTTTCATTAACGGCATAACCTTTAATTAGATAGTCTTTTAACACTTTATTAGCCCATTTCCTAAAGGCAACACCGTTTTTGGATTTGACACGATAACCAACACTTATAATTACATCAAGATTATAATAATCAACCATATGGGTTTGAGTTTTATCTTCTAAGGCACCATGTTTAGTGGTATTCGCAAATTTTGCGACAACCACTTCACCCCCTTAATTCTTCTTCTAAAGCATTGTTAATATGTTTCCTTATAGTTTTATAATCTCTATCAAATAATTCAGCCATTTGTTCTGTATTTAACCAGACAGTCTCATCTTTCATATTTACTTCTAATTTTACATTTTGATTTTCAAAAATAACAATTTCATTTTTCATTTATTAATCCTCCTCTATTTTATTTATTAAATTTCTCTTTTTTATTAGTTTTTTAAGTGAATCTTCTAAGGCTTTAATTCTCTTATCATGTTCTAATACTAAGTTATTTATGTATTTTTGTTCAGGTAAATTATATGATATATATTTTCTCATCGCTACGAAAGTATTTATTATTTTAATACTAACTTCTGTTGCAACTTTAGTTTTGAGCATTGTCGCTAAAAGCAAAACTCCTTCTTCTGTAAAGACTCTTATATTATATCTTCTACTTCCATGCTCATTTAAATTTGAGGTCGCAATTTGCGACTTCAAGATTTCAAGATCATTATCATCTAATATCCAACTTAATCTCTCTGAAAACTTTTTTTTATTTCTATATACTGATTCATTTATTCTTTTTGTTTCTGTTTCATAAAGTCTTGCCAAGTCACTATCTAATATTACTTGCTTACCTCTTATTTCATATATCATATCATCTATTTTTATATTTTCTTTTGCAACAACTTCATTCATTTATCAGTTCTCCTCATCTATTTCATTTATTTTATTTATTAGAGTATTTTTTACATATTCATCTCCTATTAAGGTAATAGAAAATGTTTTATAACCTATTCTATTTATACTGGCCCCACAGTGGTAGATAATCTCATCATCTAAGATAAAGTACCTATCATGAAATGTATTATTATATATAACAGTTAGGTTATTATATTGTTTATTGTATTTTTCAACATCTTGTTTAGTAAGTAGATTATTAGGCTTAGTTATAATTATTACTTCTATCTTTAATCTTTTTACAATATCTAGTATTGTATTGTCTGCATAAGCATCTATTATTACAAGTCTCTTATTAGCACTTTTAAATATCTCTTGTATTTTAGAATAAGCATCATAAATCTGGCCGTTAAAATAGATTTCATTAACTTTTTTCTTTTCTTCTATTTTTTGAAACGAACCTTTTAATAATTTAATTTGACAATCATGTTCTAGCACCATATTATTTATATATTTTTGTTCAAGCAAATTTGTAGAGATATATTTTCTCATAGTTACAAAGGCTCTCATGATAGCAACACTCATCTCTGAAGCAATATCAGTTCTAAGAACGGTAGCTAACATTGCTACACCTTGCTCTGTAAAAACATAGGGTAGTTTACGAGTTCCTCCATAGTTATTCCAACTTGAAGTCCCAAATTGGGACTTCAAGTTTAAGAATTCTTCTGTTTCTAGCTGAAAATAAAAATCATTAGGGAATCTATTAATGTTCCTTTTTACTGCTTGATTAATTGTTTTTGTCCCATTAGCACATTCATAAAGCTTAGCCAAGTCACTATCTAACATTACTTGCTTTCCTCTTATTTCATAAATCATATCTTCTATTTTTATATTTTCTTTTGTAACAACTTCATTCATTTACTAATCCTCCGAAAGTATATTTTAATAACTAGTTATTGGTTATTACTCTATAGTATTTATGTTCGAAAGTCAAGCAAAAAATGTTAAAAAAATGTTATGAATTTTCGTAAACATTATGATACTCTTATTACATAATGATTCTTACGAAAATTCGTAAAAAAAATAACTTGTTTATAGCAAGTTATTTTATTATTTAGCTAGATTGTAAGTATCTCTAGCTATTACTAGTTCTTCATCTGTCGCTAAGACATAACAAGGTATAGATGAGTTCTTAGTTGTAATTAGTCCTTCTTTATCTTTTCTAACAATTGTTTCTTCATTTATTTTTTCATCTAGTTCTACTCCAAGTGGTTTTAATTTATTAAGAACTTCTTTTCTTATAATTGGATCATTTTCACCACCACCTGCTGTAAAGATAATAGCATTTACTTTACCAAGTTTTAAATGGTATTTAGCTATATATTCGGCAATACGTTCAGTATACATATCAACTGCTAAAACCACTTTATTCTCTTTAGCAATATAAGCTCTATCAATATCTCTTAAATCACTCATACCAGCAATACCTTCAAGACCACTTTTCTTATTTAGGATGTTATCTACTTCATCATAAGTCATACCTGTTTTATTCATAATATAACCTATAATACTATAGTCTATATCACCAGAACGTGTTCCCATCATAATACCAGCATTAGGGGTAAAGCCCATAGATGTATCAACACATTTACCATCTTTAACTGCAGATATACTAGCACCATTTCCAATATGACAGATAATTAAATTACCATCATGACCTAAAATATCTTTCATTCTATTAGTAATGTATTGATGAGATAAGCCATGAAATCCATACTTTCTAATTCCATATTTTACATACCATTCATAAGGAACTGAGTATAAAAACTCTTTTTCTTCTATTGTTTGATGAAAAGCGGTATCAAAGCAAGCAACCATAGTAGCATTAGGTATTTCTTCCATAAAGGCTTTTATACCTATTAAAGCAGCAGGATTATGTAAAGGAGCTAAATCCTTTATCTTTTCTAGCTCACTAATAACTCTAGGAGTAATAACAACAGAATGAGAATATAGGGAACCTCCATGAACTATTCTATTTCCCACAGCTTTAATTTCTTTTAAATCTTTAACAATACCTTTTTCCACAAGTTCTGTTAATAAAATATCAACTGCTTCTTTATGAGTCTTAATATCCTTTTTTACATATACTTTTTCTCCATTTACTCTAATAGTATAATCACTATCAGTAAGACCAATTCTTTCAAAACTTCCTTTAGTAATAACTTTTTCTTCTGGCATTTCATAAAGTCTAAACTTTAGAGTACTACTACCAGAATTAACAGCTAATAATAGCATAAATCATCTCTCCTTTTACTTATTATACAATAATAAGTAGAAAAGAACAAAATCTTTTTTAATCAGTTATATGAAAGATGGTACTACCACTTAATTTATTTTTAAAATAATCTTTCTTAAACCAGTTTAATAAGCATACAAATTCAGTTTCATCTTCAAAATCCACTTTATCTACATCAAAGAATAGCTTTATGCCTTGTATATAAAAATTATAATCTCGCCAATTTGAAATTTCTCTTCTTAAAAGGGGAGAAAAACCATACCAACTTAAATCTTCGCTTTTAAAATCAATATTACCATTTTCACCTAACTCTAACATATATTTATTACCATCTTCTGTTTTTGTTAATGAAATGGGCCATTCTTCATCAGGTTTATCTTCACTCCAGTATTCATCATCATATAGTGTAAATTCTAATAGAAAGAAAGATTTATTTAATTCTCTACATAGTTCATGAATATTAGCATTAAATATATCTTTTTTTATTTCTAAACTAATTAAGTTTTCCTCTTCTTTAACATTATATAAATCTAAATCAAATATTTTTCCAACAGATTTTTTTAGTTTATTTAATTCTTCTTTATCTAAAGGCTTATCATTTTTCTTTTCCACTACCATTGAGGTAGCAACTGCACAGCTTAAATATCTTCCCATATATTAATTCTCCTTTACATCAACATAGTTATTTGTTTTTTAGATAGACCAGTCGCTTTCATAACATTCTTTTTAGATATACCCATATTAAGAAGATTCTTAGCAATAGATTTTTTCTCATTATTAGCACCTTCTTCTTTAGCAATACTACTATGATATTCTATCTTTAATGCCTCTTCTTCTTTTCTCCTTTTCTCTGGATCATATAGTCCTATATTATCAATATTATTTGTTAGTTCATATAATTTTTCTGATACTTCCATAAGTTCTTTATCCCTTTCCGCTATTTTTTTAATTTCTAGATAATCATCTAACATTAATATTACTAATTCTTTATCTAATTTAGTTAACTCTTCTCTATTAAGATACTTATTATAACTTTTCATCATATCTATATGTATCTTTTCACTAGTTTCTGTTTCTATTATATTTTCATTATTTTTTATATGAAATTTAGAGATATTTTCTTTTCCTAGGCATTTTTCAAAGTTATCGAAAATATCAAAGTTTATCTGGATTACTTTTATATTCTTACTATACTCTTCACCTTTACTTAATAACTCTCCCTTTAGTTTTCCAAAGTAAGCATCATTTCGCTCTATTAGTCCATCCCAATATCCACGATTACATTCTAAGTTAATAATATATCCTGGTAGTTTAAAGATAAAGTCTGATACTTTTTTCCTTTCTAGAGCATTCGCTATTTTATATTCAACATTCTGTTCTTTAAAGTTTTTAATAATAAATTCTTTATCAAGTCCAGTTAATCTAGATATTAAATCTCCTAAATATAAAAGCCAGTAACCCATAATAGATTTAAAAACAGAGTCAAGAGTACCTTCATATACAAAATTATTAGTTATCATATATTCTCTAATCTCTTCATTAGAGACATTCTCTGGAATATGTTTTTTACGAAGTTTTTTCATAACTTTCTCCTTTCTGCAATATATATAGCATAGTCTATAATTTATTGCAAAAAGGTAAAATTTAAAATTCACGAAAAATAATTCTTCAATTTAATATTTTCTCTAGAAGAATTTTAAATATTCATATCAAAAAATTTCTCAATTTACAAAATTCATACTTTTTTAAAAATTTTCATTTATACTCCTTTCCCCATCTTTATTAAAGTCTCCCATCCATTTATAATGTATCATGATAGTTATAATTAATCAAGTGTTATTTTTCATATTTGAAACAATATTTTATATTTTTCTTAAGTAATCTTCTTCTCGTCTTACTAACAATTCTTCTCTTAATTCTATTATTTTTAACTTTATAATTAATACCTAAAAAGGTAAAACCTTCAGTACTCTTATATATTTTAGTTTTATTATTAAACTCTAATAGATACTCTCTATTAACAATAGATTCTAATATTCTTAAAATATCTTTTAATCTTTCTTTACTACTATCTAAAATAATACCATCATCCATATATCTAATATAGTACTTACAACCTAACTCTTCTTTAATAAAGTGATCTAAGTCATTAAGATAAAAGACAGCAAGAAACTGAGAAGTATAGTTACCAATAGGTAGTCCTGTATCTTTCTTATAGAAAGTAGACATACCAAGCTTTCTAATAGTATTATTAATATAATCATAATTAGTAGTATTTAAGATATCTTTAATTAATAATAAATCTTCATTACTTAAATATTTACTTAACTTATTAAGTAATACTTTATGATTAATATTATAGAAATACTTACTAAAATCAAATTTAAGGATATAGAAAGTACTAGATTTATTTTTAATCTTAACAAGATATTTGTCTAACAAATACCTTGCATAAGAAGTACCTCTACCTACTCTAGTTGCACAATTACTATCTATTAGATATTTATCTAAAGGTAATAGAACTTTCTTACAAATAACATGATTAACTATCTTATCTTCTAAAGTACTACTCATAATAAGTCGTATCTTTTTCTCTTTTATAGTAAAGATATGATAATTATTATAAGTATAGTTATTACTATTAAGTCTATTTACTAAGATATTACAATTACTATAATAGTTCTTTTCAAAGAGATATAACTTCTTCTTATTTCTAATAGACTTTCTTATCTTTAAATAAGCATCTTCAATATCTTTAAACTCTACTTTCACTTTTAATCCAGCCATATATTAATTTAGTAATGGTAATATATTTTTTACTTATAAGTGTATATTTATCTTTAGATATCTCTTTATAAATATAGAGTTTATAATAGTAGTAATCTAATAGTTTAACTTCTACTAACATTTTTCTTTGAATATAAATTCTTTTAGGTCTTTCTAGTGTATTAGTATAATATAAGTAATAAAGTAATTTATAATTAGAGTCTATTATATTATTCTTAAGTGTTTTATATTTATTATTAATATTTAAAACCATTCTTTCAGTAATAGTATCTATCTCCTTGATTTTATTTTCTAAAACAAAGTTACTCATAGAACTTCTCCATTTTAGTAATAATCTCTTCTATATTATCTAGATATAAACAATTCTTTAAATTAGTAGATAATTTATCTATTCTATAAGACAACTTACCATATTCTAAATACTTAGAATATTTATTATCTTTAAAAATAACAACATCATCATAGAAATAATTAATATGACATTTATTTAATAGAGATATTACTTTATCTATAGAATTTTTCTCAATATATATTGTTTCTTTATAAGGTATATCTAAAAGATAACTTATTATATAACTATCTTCTTTATTAGTATAAACTACTATTCCTTTACGCATAAAATACACTAAACTATTATTCATAAATTATCGTTCTCCTATCTTTCCCTTATTTTACAAAAAAAAAAAAAAAAAAAGTAAAAAAATTTTTATTTTAAAATTTTTTTTTATCTTTTTTTTTTTTTTATAAGGTTAAATTTTTTTTT
>CALVVD010000025.1 GCA_944363745.1 uncultured Bacilli bacterium
AATCATGAAAAAAACTGATAAACAGATTAATTCTTATTTATCAGTTTTATATTTTGACTACTTTTTCAGCAGTCTCGTTTAGACAATGTCTTTTTATTATGTTCCGGGATAGGAACAGGATAAAACCACCCGCTATGCGGGTGAGACCTGAAAAAGCGATAGCGTTAAGAGAAAAATAAATCCTCCTTTGATATAATAGAAAATGGTCTGCCAACCAAAATCTAAAATCAAGGGAGGATTTATTTTATGAGAAGAAAAAACGATGATGAAAGTTCTTTATCTCATACAAGATGGAACTGTCAATATCACATAGTCTTCACCCCAAAATATCGAAGAAAAGCAATTTATAGAAAATTACGTCGAGATATAGGTGTATATTTAAGAAGACTATGTGATTATAAGGGAGTTGAGATAGTAGAAGCTCAAGCATGCCCGGATCATATACATATGTTAGTGAAGATTCCACCTAAGATAAGTGTATCATCATTTATGGGATATTTGAAAGGAAAAAGTTCATTAATGATTTTCGAAGAGCATGCAAATTTAAAATATAATTATGGAAATCGCCATTTTTGGGCTGAAGGATATTATGTAAGTACAGTAGGTCTCAATAAAAATACAATAAAAAGATATATACAAAATCAAGATTTAGAGGATAAAATAAAAGACCAGAGAAGTTTGAAGGAATATAAGGACCCGTTTACGGGTAAGTAAGAGTGACAAAGGCAATTGGCAGACTAAAAGAGCTACCAAATGGTAGCTGCCAGTGTCAAGCCTTATAGGCTTCAGAGAAAAACCACCCTTTTTAAGGGTGGATTTTTACTATAATTAAATTTGTAAGAATAGTAAAAAATCATTTTAAATGGTATATAATATATTTTAGAGGAGGAATTTATGCTTGAGTTAAAGAATATAAATAAAAGTTATAAGACAGGAGATTTTGTTCAACATGCTTTAAATGATGTTAGTTTAAAGTTTAGAAAGTGTGAGTTTGTCGCTATTTTGGGAAGTAGTGGTAGTGGTAAGACTACTCTTTTAAATATTCTTGGAGGACTTGATAGATATGATAGTGGGGACTTAATCATTAATAATAAAAGTACTAAGAAGTTTAAAAGTGTGGAATGGGACTATTATCGTAATAATTGTGTTGGTTTTATCTTTCAGTCATATAACTTAATTAGTCATATTAGTGTTTTAGAAAATGTAGAGATGGCTTTAATACTTAGTGGTTATAAAAAGAAAGATAGAAAGGTTAAAGCACTTGAAGCTTTAGATAAAGTTGGTCTTAAAGACCATGCCCATAAAAAGCCTAATCAGTTATCTGGAGGACAGATGCAAAGGGTTGCCATTGCTAGGGCTCTTGTTAATGACCCTGAGATTATACTTGCAGATGAACCTACGGGGGCATTAGACTCTGTTACTAGTGTTCAGATAATGGATCTTATTAAAGAAATTTCTAAAGATAAGTTAGTTATTATGGTTACTCATAATAGAGAACTTGCAGAGGATTATGCAACTAGAGTTATTGAACTTAAAGATGGAAAGATTTTAAGTGATAGTAAGCCTGTTAAAGATAAAGAGAATTCTAAAGATAAAGTAACTATTAAAAAGACTGTACTTGGATATGGGGCAGCGTTAAAACTTTCTTTTAATAATATTAAGACTAAGAAAGGTAGAACATTCTTAACATCTTTTGCAGCATCTATTGGTATTATTGGTATTGCTTTAATACTTTCTTTGTCTAATGGCTTTCAAAAGAAAATAGATGAATATGAAGCGGATAGTTTATCACAGATGCCTATTACGATTAGTACCCAGGCTATGAATATAAATGAAGAAGTTATGCAGGAGATGACTAGTAATAGAGATAAACATGAAGAGTATACTAATAAGAACGTTATTTATCCTAGAGAAAATAGTTTAGAGACTATGATGCATTTTAATACTATTAATGATGATTATATTAATTATATAGAATCTATGGATAAAGATAATGTTTCTGCTATTAGTTATGAGTACGGTACTACTTTAAATGTTGTTACTAGAAATGCGGATGGTACTTATGGATTAGTTCCTACTAGTACTAATTATAGTATGTCTACTACATCTATAACAGGTGTTATGGGTTGGAGTTTATATGCTGATAAAGTTAATGGTAAGAGCATGTTAGAAGATAATTATGATGTTTTAGCAGGCTCTATAGATAAAGATACTCCTAGCGTTGTTATTGCTGTTAATTCTCGTAATGAGTTAGATAGTGGTACTTTAGAACAACTTGGATTTGATACAAGTAGCAAGATATCTTTTGATAATATCTTAAATAAAGAGTTTAAAGTAATTCCTAATGATATTTACTATAATGAAATTAATAATTATTTTGTTCCTAGTAAAGATTATGAAGATATGTATAATAGTAGTGATGCAATTACAGTTAAAGTTACTGCTATTATAAGGGGAAAAGAAGATAAAAATTCTTTAACTCAGTCAGGAATTTACTATAATTCTGCATTAGTAGATGAGGTTATTAATAAAAATAAAGATAGTGATATTGTTAATAGACAAAAAGAAGTCGATTATAATGTTTTAACAGGTCAAGCTTTTGATGATACAACATCTACTGTTACTAAAGATAATATTTTAGGGGTGTTAGGTGCAGAAGTAACTCCTTCAATTATTTATATTTATCCAAAAGACTTTGATACTAAAGACTATATTACAGATTATTTAGATAACTATAATGAAGGTAAAGATGAAAGTGACCAAGTATTATATACTGATTATGCTTCTTTGATTAGTACTTTATCTGGTAGTATTATGGATGCTGTTACTTATGTCTTGATAGCATTTTCATCAATATCTCTTGTGGTATCTTGTATTATGATTGCGATTATTACTTATATTTCTGTACTTGAGAGAACTAAAGAGATTGGTATTTTAAGGGCTTTAGGGGCAAGAGGTAAAGATATAACTCGGGTATTTAATGCGGAAACCTTTATTATTGGAGTATGTAGTGGTGTCTTAGGTCTTGTTATAGCATACTTATTAACATTCCCAATTAATTCATTAATAGAGAGTTTAGCTGATCTTCCTAATGTTGCTAGTCTTAATCCTGTCCATGCTATTATCCTTTTAATAATTAGTGTAACCTTGACAGTTTTAAGTGGGTTTATTCCATCTCGTATGGCTAGTAAGAAAGATCCTGTTATTGCACTTAGAACAGAATAACTTTCATAATTTAGAAAACTTTGCTATAATAAAGTAGTAAAGTTTTTATGCCGACTTAGCTCAGATGGTAGAGCAACTCATTCGTAATGAGTAGGTCAAAGGTTCGAATCCTTTAGTCGGCACCATTTAAAAAGAGAATTTAGATTTGTATAGAATATATACGTTATATTACATAAATAAGATATTTTTATTAGTTCTTTGGTTGAAAAAGATAACTCATCATGATATGATAGATAATGAATAAAAGATGGAAGGTGGTTGTCTTTATATGGATATGATAATTGAGTTTTTTAGGGATACACTTGATGGCCCTTTTTATATCGTGTGGGTAGTTGTTCTTGTTATTCTTATTTTTGCTTGTATTGGTTATTTAGCGGAAAAAGGCATTAATAAGAAAAAAGAAAAAGAAAAATATGCTACTGTTAATGATACTGCTAATACAGAAACTATACAGGATGCTGTAGTTAGTGAACCAAGGCCTAATACTACTCAAGTAGATAGTACACCTACTTCATCTTTTGTAGCAGAACCAGTTGTAACTACTAATGTAAATACCTCTTCTCCTGTTGGTGAAGTTAGTATGCCAGTTAGTGAGGTTGCAGTATCAAATGTTCAAGATACTTCTGTTGTTACTCCTCAAGTTACAAATAATGTTACACCGCAAGCTCAAGTTCAAACGCAACAGTCAGATGTTACTAATGTAGAAAATAATAATTCTACTACTGAAGTTGATAATAACGTAGTTATTCCAACTATAAATCAAGATGTTAATAATAAAAGTTAGGAGAAGATGTTATGGTTATTACAGTTACTAGTGTTATAACAATTATTAAAAAAATTATAGATATTTCTATAGTTTGGTTAATGTTTTATATAATTTTAAAAAATATTAGAAATAGTGTTAAGTTGACATTACTATTTAAGGGTGTAATCATTATTATTGCCTTAAAAATAATTAGTGATGTGTGTGGTTTTACGACTGTTGGTTTGCTTCTTGAATATGTTATTATGTATGGACCACTTGCTTTAATAGTAATATTTCAACCAGAAATTAGAAATATTCTTGAACAGTTAGGTCGTAATCAACTTTTAGGTAGACATAAAGTTTTAACGGTTGATGAGCGAGAACATATGGTATATGAATTAGTTCAAGCGATGGATTATATGAGAAAACAAAAGATTGGTGCTTTGATTGTTTTAGAGCGAGATATTAGTTTAGGTAATTATATTGATAAAGCTAAGAAGATATATGCTGATTTATCAAGTGATTTATTAATAGCTATTTTCTATGAAGGTAATCCTTTACATGATGGAGGAGTTATTATTCAAGGAGATAGGATAACTTGTGCAGGAGCGGTTTTTCCTACTAGTAGTAATCCAAAGATTAATAAAAGACTTGGTACTAGACATAGAGCAGCGGTTGGTGTTACAGAAGAGACAGATTGTATATCTTTAGTTGTATCTGAGGAAACTGGTCGTTTATCTGTTGCTATTAAGGGAGAACTTTTCTATAATTTATCAATAGAAGATGTTAGAATGATGTTAATTGATGAGTTGAAACCTAAAGCTAATAGTGATTTAGATGAAGAAGAGTTAGAAGAGGAAGAGATATATGAAGAAAATAATTAGAGGTATTGGAAAATTCTTTCATCATATCGGAGCATTTTTTGATAAATGGTTAATTACTCCTATTACAAAACTTGTTTTGAAAATTACAGATTTTTCCAAAAAGAATAGTAAAGGTATAGAGAAACTTCTTGGTAAAAAACAGACTTTAATTGTTGTTAGTTTAATACTTTCATTAGCAGTATTCTTTATTATTGATAGTGAAAGTAATACAATTATTGATCAGTATGCAGAAGTTTTATATAATCAAAAAGTTACGGCTACATATAATGAAGAAGCTTATGTAGTAGAAGGATTGCCTAGTAGTGTTGATATAACTTTAGTAGGACAGAAAAGACATATCTTCTTAGCTAAACAATATCCTAGTAGTGGTGTTACAGTAGATTTAACAGGACTTAAACCAGGACAACATAAAGTAACACTTAAATATACACAACAGTTAAAATCAATTGATTATAGACTTGATCCATCTACAGTTACTGTTACAATTTATGATAAAGTAAGTCAAACTAAGTCACTTACTTATGATGTATTACATCAAGATGATTTAGATAGTAAATTAAATATCGATAATGTAGAGCTTGATCGTAGTGAAGTTATTGTTAAGGGTGCTGAGTATAAACTAGATAAAGTTGCTACTGTTAGAGCTTTAGTTGATGTTGATGATTTCCCTAAACAAGAAGCTGGTGAATTAACATTAAAAGATGTACCACTTGTTGCTTATGATACTAATGGTAAAGTTGTAGATGTTGAGATTGTTCCTAAGAATGTAACTGCTAAAGTAACTATTTCTTCTCCATCTAAAGAAGTACCTATTGAAATTGTTCCTAAGGGCGATCTTGCTTTTGGTAAAGCGATTAAATCACTTAGTAGTAGTATAGATAGTGTAACTGTTTATGGTAGTCAGGAAGCGCTTGATAAGCTTGATTCATTAGAAGTTGAAGTGGATGTTACTGGACTTGAAAATGATAAAGAGTATACTGTTACTTTAAAACGACCTAATGGTATTACGGAGATAAGTGAAAGTACAATTACAGTAAATGTTACTCTTGATGATTCTACTACTAGAGAGTTTGATAATATATCTATTGCAACTGAGAATTTAGATACATCTCAATATAAAGTTCAAGCATTGTCGGAAGCAGATAGTAAAGTTACAGTTGTTGTTACTGGTAGTAAATCAATTATTGATAATATTGATCCTTCTATTATTACTGCTTATGTTGATTTAGATGGACTTGGTGTAGGAGAACATGAAGTAGAAGTAAAAGTTAGAGGGGACGATGTTAAATTAAGTTATGCTTCTAAGACTAAGAAAGTTAAAGTAAGGATAACGGCTAATTAAAAAAAGATTCAATTTGATATGAATCTTTTTTTTAATCGTGATCTAAATGATCAAATAATATACTCAAGTCAATTAGACCTGCTATTCCAATTATAATATAAATTATTCTTGCTAATAGAGCATCACTACCACCAAAGATTGATGCAACTAGGTCTAACTCAAATAGACCAACAAAAGCCCAGTTTATTGCACCTATTATAATTAGAACTAAACATATTTTTTTTAATATTTCCATAATTTCCTCCTTCTTAATTTGTACATTTATAGATTATCCATATTTACTTCTTTTATTCATGAATATTAAATAACTTTTAATAATATAATTTATTAGAATTGAGGATGAGGTGAAATTCATGAAAAAAATTAGTTTAGCTTTGCTAGTTTTACTTTGTTTTTTAGTAACTGGATGTGGAAAAGAAACTGATAGTGATATTTTAAGTAAATTAAATAAAAAAATTGATAATACAAAAGGATATGTATTAACTGCAGATTTGGAAATACTAAATAATGATGATATATATAATTATTCTGTAGAATCTGCTTATAAAGAAGGTGATTTTTATAAAATAACTCTTACTAATAAAGCGAATAATCATGAACAAATAATATTAAAGAATGATGATGGAGTTTTTGTTTTAACACCTAGTTTAAATAAAAGTTTTAAATTTCAAAGTGATTTTCCATACAATAATTCACAAATTTATTTATTACAATCTATAATAAGTGATTTAGAGAATGATAAGAATAGAACTTTTAAGAAAGATGATAAAAACTATGTATTTACTAGTAGCGTTAATTATCCTAATAATAGAAATCTAGTTAAACAAAAAGTATCATTTAATGATGATTTAAAACTTAAAGAAGTGGTTGTCTTAGATAGTGATGATGTTCCTAATATGACTTTAAAAGTTAAAGATGTTGATTTTAGTCCTAGTTTTAAAAAGAATTATTTTGAAATAGATGAGATAATGAGTACTGTAAATATAGAAGAAGAGACTGTTACTACTAGTGCTCTTGATGATATTATCTATCCTTTAGTACTTCCAGAAGGTACTAAACTTAGTAATGAAGAGAAAGTTAATACTAGTGATGGAGAAAGAGTTATACTTACTTTTAGTGGAGATAAACCATTTCTTTTAGTAGAAGAGACTGTTAAAGCGATGGATGAATTTACAGTTATTCCTACGATGGGAGAACCTTTAATGTTTATGGATAGTATTGGTGTTCTTTCTGATAATTCTGTTAACTTTACTAGTGGTGGCATTAATTATTATTTAGTTAGTGATGTGATGAATCAAGATGAACTTTTAGAAGTAGCTAATTCGATTAATGTATTACCTACAATGAAATAAGCACGAAAGTGTTTATTTTTTTTTTGGTGTATGATATTATAAAATTGGATGTGAGATAAATGAATGTACAAAAAATTAAACACGAACTAATCAAACAAAAAGCATCAAAATTTAAAGGAAATATTTATCATTTTTCACAAGTACATTTTTGTTATAATTCTAATAAGATAGAGGGAAGTAGATTAACAGAAGATCAAACGGAAGCTATTTTTGATACTTCTAGTTTTATTCCTAAAAGTGATGATGCAATTAAATTAGATGATTTAATAGAGGCTAAAAATCATTTTAAATTATTTGATTATATGTTAGATAATGTTGATAAATCTCTTTCAAAAGAAATGATGATAGAGATGAATAAAATTTTAAAGAGAAATACTAGTGATGAAGATGATCCTAGATATAACGTAGGAGGATTTAAAGTAGTGCCTAATATAATAGGAATAGTAAATGTAATTAAAACAAGTGATCCTAAGACGACAGAAAAAGATATTGATGAGTTACTTACTGAATATTTAAAATTAGATAAAGTTACTTTAGAAGATATAATTGATTTTCATGTTAGGTTTGAGAGAATCCACCCTTTTGGAGATGGTAATGGTCGGGTTGGAAGAATGATTATGTTTAAAGAGTGTTTAAAAAATGATATTATGCCATTTATTATTTTAGATAAAGATAGAGCTTATTATATGAGAGGCTTAAAAGAATATGATAATGATAAACAATATTTAATTGATACTTGTTTGCATTCTGAGGATATTTATGAAGATGTATGTAATCAGTTATTAGATTTTGAAATTAAAGAGGACTAATTCAAAAAGTTAAACTTTTGAATCTGATAAATTACCGAAAAGATAAAAATTATAGTATTTTAACTAGGAAATCAGAAAGTAAAAGTGTTTATTTTTTTATTCATTTATGATATTATTAACTTTAGAAAGGCAGTGATTTATATATGAAAAAGAACAAGATAATTGATACAAAAAGGGAAATGCCTAGTGAAGTTAAAAGAGGAATTATTATAGTCGTAGTAGCTGTTTTAGTAGTTTTATTTATGTATTTTTTAACTACTAGGATACTTGCTAAAGATGATAGTAGTAATGAAGATAAAGTTAGGGAAAATGCTATCCAATATGATGAGATATTAGCAGGAGAATCATTTAATAAAACAGGTGAATATTATGTAATATATTATGATTCTACTGATCAATATTCTAGTATTAGTTCTTTAATTAGTTCTTATCAATTAAATAATAAAGATGTTAAATTATATAGTGTTGATTTATCTGATGGTATGAATAAGAAATATATAACTGATGGTAATATCGTTACTAAAGATGCTAGTAGTTTAAAAGTTAAAGAAAATACATTAATTAAATTTAATAATGGTAAAGTAGATGAAGTTATTACTGATATGAATGAAATTACAAGTATTTTAAATAGTTAGTGTAAAGATAGACCTTTTGGTCTATTTTTATTTTTTCTTTTGTGATAGAATAGTTAATAGTAAGGGGTGATACTATGTTTAAGAAAAAGAAAAAAGAGAATATTGAAGATGTAAATATAGATTTAGAAGATGATAATGTTAGAGAAGTAATAGTGGAAAGAAGAAGTGGTTTTAGTATTTCTGAAGTTATTATAATCATGATAATTGCTATTATGTTTGGCTTTCTTTTAGGTAATATTGTTAATTTTGTTGTCTTTGATAAGAGTAGTTCTAGTGGTGATGAATTAGATGAGTTGGTTAGTACTTATGACAATATTGTTAATAATTATTATGATGATGTTGATAAAGAAGAACTTATTGATGCAGGGATACAGGGAATGATTAATTATTTAGATGATCCTTATGCTACATATTTTAGTGGGGATGCTAGTGATGAGTTTAATGAAGAGTTAGCAGGTACTTATGAAGGTATTGGTATTGAAGTAATGTTAAGTGATAATGTTTTTACTGTTGGTAGTGTTTTTGATAATTCTCCTGCTAGTAAAGCTGGGGTAAAGAATGGAGACATTATTACTAAAGTTAATGATACAGATATTAGTGGTAAGAGTTTAAGTGATGTTGTTTCTATGATTAATAGTAAGAAGAAAGCTGAGTTAACTATTAATCGTAATGGGGAAGAGTTAAGTTTTGAACTTAGTAGAGATACTATAGAAGTTCCTGTTGTTAGTAGTGAAGTGTATGAAAATAATGGTAAAAAAATAGGTTATATTAAAATAGATTTATTTTCTTTAAAAGTATATAATCAATTTAATAAGGCTTTAAAAGCTTTAGAAAAACAGAATATAGAGGGATTAGTTATAGATGTTAGAGATAATCCAGGAGGTTATTTATCACAAGTTAAAGAGATATTATGTTTGTTTTTAGATAAGAAACAGGTATTATATCAATTACAAACTAAAGAAGAAACTGAGAAGATTTATGGTACTAAAAAGAGTGTTGATAGAGATTATCCTGTTAGTGTAATTATTAATGATGAAAGTGCAAGTGCATCAGAGATACTTGCTAGTGCTTTTAAAGAGAGTTATGGTTCTCATATAGTAGGTATTAATTCTTATGGAAAAGGTACTGTACAGTCTGCAAGTGATTTAAATAGTGGAGATACTATTAAATATACTGTACAAAAGTGGTTAACTCCTGATGGTAATTATATTAATGATAAGGGAGTTGTACCTACTGATAGAGTTGAGACTGTATTACAAGATGGAGAAACTTTAACTTATGAAAATGATACTATGTTACAAACTGCTATTAGGGTTGTAAGTGAATAATAAAAAGTATATAGTTAGTTATATACTTTTTATTTAACTTCTTGTCTTCCTAAGACTTTATCTATAGAGAAGTCTTTATAGAATAGAGCTAGGCTATAAATAAAATTAGTTGGTATTAAGTATCTAGAGTTTTCATAATGAGCATAACCACCTGAACTTGTATTTAAGACTTTAGCGATTTGATCTTGAGTCTTTTTATTTTTCTTTCTAATAGTTCTTAAGTTTTTAGATATAGTATTTAAATCTATTTCTAGGGGTAAATAAGACTTGTTTATATTAGTTAAACCAAATAGATAGTCTAGACTAAAATTGTATTTATTTGCATATTTAATTAATTGTTTAAGAGGTATTGTATCTTTACCTGTTTCCCATCCTGATATAGTAGAGTAAGTAACATTAAATAGAGTAGTTAAATCTTTTTGTTTAAGACCTAGATTTTCTCTTGTATATCTAAGATTTTTTATAATCATATTTCTTCACCAATTTAATTTTTCCATTTTTTGGTATCAATATAAAATTTATTGGGGAAATAGACGAAAATATGCTATAATTAGAATA
>CALVVD010000026.1 GCA_944363745.1 uncultured Bacilli bacterium
GATAGATTATTAAAATATATTGAAGAGCATGATGATTTTATAGAGCCAGAATCTCGTAAGAACGAAATGATTAATAATTTCTTAAAACCTGGTTTACAAGATTTATGTGTTACAAGAACTACTTTTAAGTGGAGTATTCCTGTTACTTTTGCCCCTAAACATGTTATTTATGTATGGATAGATGCTTTAACAAATTATATTACTTTTATAGGATATGACCCTGATGGAAGTAGTGATTTATTTAAAAAGCTTTGGCCAGCGGACTTGCATTTAATTGGAAAAGACATTTTACGTTTTCATACTATTTACTGGCCTATAATATTAATGGCTTTAGATTTACCGCTTCCTAAGAAAATATTTGGTCATCCTTGGTTACTTACAGATAATGATAAGATGAGTAAAAGTAAAGGCAATGTTATATATGCAGATGATTTAGTAGATTTATTTGGAGTAGATGCAGTTAGATATTATTTACTTAAAGAGATTCCTTATGCAAATGATGGTAACTTGACTTATGAATTACTTATTGATGTAATTAATAGTGATCTTGCTAATACTTTGGGTAATTTAGTACAACGTACTATAAGTATGGCTAATAAGTATTTTGATGGTGTTATTACTAATAAAGAAGCTTATGAAGATTTAGATAGCGAATTTATTAGTAAGATTAATAATTTAAATGATAATATTGATAGGTCAATGGATAAGTTAGCAGTGTCTGATGCGATAGATTCAATTCTAGAAGTGTTAAGAGCTAGTAACAAGTATATAGATGAAACTACTCCTTGGGTTCTTGCTAAAGATGAAGCTAGTAAAGACAGATTAGAGACTGTTTTATATAATTTACTTGAGTCTATTAGAGTATGTGCTATTAATCTTTCTTTTGCTATACCTTCTACTTCTAAAGAAATATTAAGACAGATTAATAATGAAAAGAAAGAAAATAAATATTTAAAAGATAATAAATATGAAGTAGGAACTCCTAAAGTATTGTTTCAAAGAATAGATAAAGATAAGTTTTTAAAGGAACATAATTTGTAAAATATCTTGTAAAGTTATAGAAAATTGAGATTAATTTAATTGTAATCTCATTTTTTTATGATATAGTGAAGGAGTGGTAAGGTAGTATTAAGCAGTAAGAAAGGAAAAAGATATGCCTAAATTATTTGGTGTAGAAATTGATAGTATAATGTTTTACTTGCTGTATTTAATATTATTTTTCTTTGTTATATTTGAACACAATGTGATTGATATTATTTACTTTTTTACTTTAACTATCTATTTAATTAGACTCTTTTTGATAAAGAGAAAGAAGAAAAAGAAACTTGCAAGTTGAGGTGTTATTGCAATGTTTTCTTTTTTTATTTATAATTTTTTTAGGAGGTAGTTTATGTTTATTGATACACATTGTCATTTAAGTAAAGAAGATTATGATGATATAGATAGAGTTGTAGAAGAAGATAAGAAGGCTAAGGTTGATAAGATAGTAGTATCAGGATGTAGTAAAGAGACAATAGAAGAAACATTATTATTAAAAGATAAATATGATATAGTTTATGTTACTATTGGTTATCATCCAGAATATGCAAATAGTATTACTTTAAAAGATTTAGATTACTTAAAGAATTTATTAAGTGAGAAAAAAATAGTTGGTATTGGGGAGATTGGTCTAGATTATCATTATGGTAAAGATAATATCGATAAACAAAAGTGGTTATTTGAGAAACAATTAGAGATGGCTGAGCATTTTAATCTACCTGTTGTGATACATTCTAGAGATGCTACTAAAGATACTATAGATATTTTAAGAAAATATAAAGTAAAGGGAATAATTCATTGTTTTAGTGGTAGTCTAGAAACTGCTAATATTTATATTAAAATGGGATTTTTATTAGGAATAGGTGGTGTTTTAACTTTTAAAAATTCTAAATTAAAAGATGTAGTAAAAGAAATCTCACTTGATTCTATTGTTCTTGAGACAGATAGTCCTTATCTTACACCAGTACCATTTAGGGGTAAGCAAAATTCTTCTAAGTATTTATATTATATAGCAGAGTTTATTGCTAATATAAAAAATATAGATATAAAGGAAGTGTCAGAAATTACCAGTAAAAATGCATGTGATTTATTTGACTTTAAATAGAGATAATGCTACTATTACATTAATAGAAAATGAGGTAGGTAGACTGTGGGTGCTAGATTTTTAAAGTATTTTATGTTTATTATTTTAATTTTTTCTTTGGGGTTTATTATTTTATCTGGTAATTCAAAAAAAGTAATAACAACTTCTAATATTAACAGTGTAAAGAGTTTACAAGCTGTTCATATTGTTAATAAGTATAATTCTATTAAAGAAGCAGAGAAAAAGGTTGAAACTCCTTTTTTCGAAAGCTTTTATGATGCTATTAGTGTAGCTAGTAGTAGTCCTGTAGCTTTTAATGGAAAACTTACAGCATATGGTCCTGATTGCCCAGGTTGCTCTGGTAATAGTGCTTGTCCTCCTCGTCAAAATTTTAAGAATGGTAATATTTATTTTGAAGATCAGGTCTATGGTACTGTTAGAGTTGTTGCTGCAGATAGGTCTATTCCATGTGGTAGTATTGTTAGAATTAGTGGAATTAGTATATATAGTGAACCTGTTCTTGCTATTGTTATGGATAGAGGTGGTGCAGTTACAGGAAATCATATGGATTTGCTTTTTACGAGTCAATCTAATCTAGAGGGCTTTACAACTAGCAATGTAAAATTTGAAATTATTAGATATGGATGGTAATGAAGTGTCTAATCTCTGACACTTTTTTCTTTTTTTAGAAAAAATATTGCTTTTAGATTCATAACTATGCTATAGTTATATTGTAGAAGGAGGTTAGACAAAAATGAAAGATAATAATAACAATTCAAAACAAGTGTTATTATCAGTGTTAGGTGTAGCAATTTTAGTTGTAGCAGTAGTAGGAGTATCATTTGCTGCTTTTACTTATAGTAAAACAGGAGAAAAACTTAATACTATTACAACTGGTACTATTACAATGAGTTATAGTGAAACAACTAATGGTATTAATTTAACTAATGCTCTTCCAATGACTGATGTTGTTGGTAAGGCTTTGGATGAAGAAAATCAATATTTTGATTTTACTGTTAGTGCTACTATAAGTGGTAATACTACAATTAATTATGCAGTTACTGCAACAAAAGAAAGTGATAGCACAATTCCTGATACTGGAGTTAAAGTTTATTTAACTGATATGGATGGAACTGCTGATACACAAATTATAGCACCAACTTTAGTTTCTGGTTTACCTAAAACTTCAAGTGACCAATCAGGAGCTCCAGATGATCAATATAAGTTGACATCTAATACATTCAATGCTTCTAGTTCACATGCTTATCGTTTAAGAATGTGGGTTGATGAGAACTATGCTGCACCATCAACTACTCAAACTTATAAGTTAAGAGTAAATGTTTATGGTCAAGCAGCTGCTCAATAGAAGTTGCATGTATTTTATAAAAGTGTCTAATCTCTGACACTTTTTTCTTTTTTTAGAAAAGTAATTGCTATTTCAGTTAGTTTTATGCTATAGTTATATTGTAGAAGGAGGTTAGACAAAAATGAAAGATAATAATAACAATTCAAAACAAGTGTTATTATCAGTGCTTGGTGTAGCAATATTAGTTGTAGCTGTAGTGGGAGTATCATTTGCAGCATTTAGTTATAGCAAAACAGGAGAAAAAGTTAATACAATCACAACAGGTACTATTTCTATGAATTATACTGAAGGTGAAAATGCTATTAACTTAACAAATGCTCTTCCAATGACTGATGATGTTGGTAAAGCATTATCTGATGAAAATCAATATTTTGATTTTACAGTAAGCGCTAATATTACTGGTACAACTACAATTAATTATGCAATAACTGCTACAAAAGTAGATCCAGATAGTACTATTCCAGAAGCTGGTGTTAAAGTATATTTAACTGATATGGATGCAGATGCTGATACTCCTATTTCTGGGTATGAAACACCAAAGAAAGTTAGTGAATTAACAAAAACTTCAAGTGATGTTTCAGGTGCTCCAGATGGTGATTATAAGCTTACAAGTGGAACATTTAATGCAACAACTACACACAAGTATCGCTTAAGAATGTGGGTAGCAGATGATTATCAAGTTACTGGTACTTCACAAGCATTTAAATTAAAAGTAAATGTTTATGGTACTGCTGCTGCTCAATAGAAGTAGTTAGTATTAAAAAGTGTCTAATCTCTGACACTTTTTTCTTTTTTTAAATATTGCCAGGAATATTATATTTGTGTTATATTAATATTATAGAAGGAGGTTAAACAAAGTGGAAAAAAATAATTCTAAACAAATATTATTGTCTGTACTTTGTATAACTATTTTAGTTATAGTTGTGATTGGAGTATCATTTGCAGCGTTTAATTATAGTAGGACAGGAGAAAAATTAAATACTATTACAACTGGTACTATTACAATGAGTTATAGTGAAGATACTAATGGTATTAATTTAGTAGATGCTTTGCCAATAAGTGATGAGCAAGGGAAGTCTTTAACAGGTACTAATAATGTTTTTGATTTTACAGTTTCTGCGACTATTCAAGGATCTGGAAATACGACTATTAATTATGCAATTACAGCCACTCGTGAATCTGATAGTACATTAGATGATTCTACTATTAAAGTGTATTTAACTAACACAGATAGTAATACCGATACTCAAATATTAGCACCAACTAAAGTTTCTGATTTAACTGTTACAGGTAGTTCAGAAATTTCTTCTGCACCTAGTGGACAGTATAAACTTACAGAAGGTACTTTTACTACTTCAGCAAGTCATAAATATCGTTTAAGAATGTGGGTAGCTGATGATTTTTCTGATTTAGATGCTTCTGGAAGTTATAAATTAAGAGTAAATGTATATGGTGCTGCTCCTGCACAATAGAATTGTATTTTTGTAAGTGTCATTTTACTGACACTTTTCTTTTTGATAAATTCTTGATAAACTTTTCCAGCTGTGATATATTTTTATCATAGAGGAGGGAATAAAGTGGATAGTAAGAAGAATAGTTCTAGGTCTTTGTGGCTTATTATACTTTGTATTTTTATTTTAATTATTGCAGTTATAGGAATATCTTTTGCCGCAGTATTTTATAGTAAATCAGGTGAAAAGGTAAATAGAATTTCAACAGGTACAATGACAATGAGTTATAGCGAAAATACTAATGGTATAAATTTGACAGATGCTTATCCTACAAATGATGAAATTGGTAAAGCTTTAAATGAAGAAAATCAGTATTTTGATTTTACAGTTTCTGCATCTATGGGTGGTAATGTTGTTATTAATTATATTATTACCGCTATTAAAGAGGTGGATAGTACGCTTCCAGATAATGCAGTTAAAGTTTATTTGACAGATATTGGTAATGGTGATAGTCAAATATTAGCTCCTACTAAGATTTCTGATTTGTCTGTTACTAATGGCAATCAAATTGGAGCACCTGATGGTCAATATGTTTTAACAACTGGAAACTTTAATACAACTAGTTCTCGTAATTATCGTTTAAGAATGTGGGTAGCTAGTGATTATGTTTTATCAAATGATGTTCAGACTTATAAATTAAGAGTAAATGTTTATGGTTCTGTTGCTGTATAAAGTGTATATTCTTACACTTTTTTCTTTACCTAAAAAAATTCCTGTGATACAATTAATTTATGATATGAGGGAGTGTTATTATGGAACATAATGATGATGAACTTAAAAGAGAAAGTAGTGGGAAATTATTTGTAATTGTTATTATACTTTTAATTTTCATTTTTGCTTTTATTGGTATTTCTGTTGCTACTTTTACCTATACTAAAGAAAAGGATAGTGTTAATACTATTAGTACAGGTAATGTTTATCTTAATTATACTGAAGATACAAATGGTATTAATATTACAAATGCTTATCCTGTTAGTGATGAGGTAGGTAAAACTTTAACTGATGAGAACTATTATTTTGATTTTACAGTTGAAGGAAAATTTAAGGGAAATTTGCAAGTTAATTATGAAGTAGCCGCTGAAAAGCTTGAGTCTTCTACATTATCTAATGATGAAGTTAAGTTATATTTAGAAAAAAAAGTTGATGATTCTTATGAAGAAGTAATGGCTCCTAAAAATTTTACGCCATTAAAAGAAAGTACTGATTTAGGTACAATGGCTGGATCTATGTTACTTGATAAGGGTAGTTTTTCTAAAAGTGATGAAGTTAATTATCGATTAAGAATGTGGGTTGCAGATACTACTATTTTAGGTGAGTTTGAAAAAACTTTTGGGGTAAGAGTTTCTATTAAAGCTAAAGTAGATTTAGATAACTAATACTTCATTTCTTTTTTTACGTATTTATAAGAATATAAGAGGGTGATAAATAAATGAAGAGGTCTAATAAAGATTGGCTAGTTAAATTAAAAAAAATTCTTCATTTTATTACAACAGTACTTATGTATTCAATATGTTTGATAATGATTATTGTTTTCTTAGTATTTGTTGTTAATTTTATTGATAACAGACATAATATAAAAGCTGGAAATAATAAAAGAGCATTATTTTCTGCTTATACAATAGTTAGTCCTAGTATGGTTCCATCTATTAATGTTTTAGATGTTGTAGTAACAAAGCGAGTAGATAGTCCTGAAGATTTAGAAAAAGGTGATATTATTACATTTAATTCTACTGATTATCGTTATTCTGGTGTTACTGTTACTCACAGAATTCAAAATATTGAAAAAACTAGTAGCGGAGAGTATTTATATACTACAAAGGGTGATAATAATAATACGCCTGATTCATCGAGAATTAGTTTTAATGAAATTTATGGTAAGGTTTTGTTTAGAATTCCTAAAATAGGTTATATTCAATATTATTTAAGCTCTATTTTAGGTTGGGTTGCTATTATCATTGTTCCTGCTGTTATGATTATTGGTTATGATATTTATAAATTAATTAAAACTTTAAAAGGAGATAAAAACAATAATTCTAATGTTACTAAAAAAATTGAAATAAAAGATAAGAAAGAGGAAAAGAAAAGGAGATTTAAAAAATGAAGAAATTAATATTATTGATTTTAGCAGGAATTGCATTATTTGCCTTTATTTTTTCAACTTCTGTGCTTTGGTATAACTTTTTTTATAATGATGTATCTTCTACGAATACCGTTAGTTCTTTAGAAATTAGATTAGATAATCAAAATAATACAATTAATGAAGATGGTCTAATCCCTTTGGATGACGAAACTGCTAAAAATTTGAAGCCTTATAGTTTTGAAGTTGAAAATACTAATTCAGTAGCCACTACTTATAATGTAATAATAGAAGATGCTATGATTAGTGATGATGCTAGTTATAGTAGTAAAGAATTACTTTCTAGAGATCAGTTAAATTATCAATTGTCTCTTAATGGTAAAGTTATCAAGACTGGAAAGTTAAGTGATATTGATAATAATATTTTAGATACTAGAAATATTAGTGGAAATGTGATTAATAATTATGAATTGCGTATTTATGTTAGTGAAGATGCAGTAAATACAGATTGGCAAAATAAATATTATCATTTTAATGTTAATGTACAAATGGAGGTTGAATAAAATGAAAAAGTTTTTATTAGAATATGCAAATTTAATTGCTTATACAATTACAGGACTTATTTTTGGACTTTCTTTCTTTTTGATATTTATTAATTTTTATCATATGGAAGAAATTAATACTCCTTCTGATGTTAGTGCTTATAATGATACTAATATGCAGTTAATTAATGATAAGATTGCAACAATAAAAAATAATATTAGTGTTTATAATCAAAATAGTTATACAGGTGGTCTTAATATTTATGGTCTTAATACTGTTCAAATTAAATTGGAGGAATGTGTTAAGGTTTTAGAAAGTGAAGATTTAACTAAGTATTTTAATCAAGATGTTATCTATATAAAAGATGTTTATGATTTCTCTATAAGTTTTAAAAATATGGTTTTAAATGATTGTTTAGTTATGCAACTTAAATCTATGTTTAATACAGATACAGTAGCTACTTTACCTAATTATAATATTATAAAACCTTATGTTGATTTAAATATTAATAATTTACTTGATTCATCTAGTTATGTTCAAGCTAATTTAGAGAATGTTGATCATTATTATTTTAGTACAGAAATTAATAAAGCTAATTTTTTTGATCTAACTGAGGATAGTTATGCTGATATGATGAATACTTATCAAAATTCTTTAGATTTATTAGTTGAAGTATCTAATTGGTATAGATCAGTAGTAGTGGGAGGGTAATGATGAAAAAAATATTTAATTACTTGTTTTATGGATTAAAATTTCTGTTATTAATTGGAGCTTTAGGTTTAACTTTATTTATTATGATTAGAATGAATGTAAGACTTGAAAAAAGTATGACTAGTATTATTCCAGTACTTATTCCTTTTGTTCTTTTATTAATTATATTTATTATTAATATGATATTTAAACAAAAAGGTGTTACTGATAATATTTTTTATAATTTAACTTGTTGTCTTGTTTTTGCTACTATTTTATTTGCTTGCTATAGGGCTATGTTTGATACTAATATGGTTCTTAATGAAAAGTATGGATATGGAATAGATTTTAATTATTTTGATAATTTTGTTGCTTATATTAATATTATGCTTTATGGTTTGTTTATTGCAGATATATTCTTTATGTTTAGAGAAAGAGAGAAGTCTAAAAAGATAGAAGCTTAGGCTTCTCTTTACTTTTTTTGTTTATATTAATATAATTTAGATGTGGTGGTTTGATGGAGAATTTTAAATTTAAAAAAAAGTTTGGACAGAATTTTTTACAAAATAAAACTATTATAAATAGAATTGCTAAAACAGGAGAAGTAGCTGATAATTCTTTAATTATTGAAGTGGGTCCTGGTAGTGGTAATTTAACTGTAGAACTTGCTAATATGTATAGTACAAGTAATATTTTAGCTTATGAAATTGATAATAGTTTAGAAGATACTCTTGCTGTTAGATTTAAAGATTATAATAATGTAAAAGTGTTATTTACTGACTTTTTGAAAACTGATATTTGTAATGATATTTCTAGTTATAACTTTAATAAATTATATTTTATTAGTAATGTTCCTTATTATATAACAACACCTATTCTTTTTAAGCTTATCGATAGTAATTTACCATTTGAAAAAATAGTTATGATGGTACAAAAAGAAGTTGGTGATAGGTTTTGTAGTAGTCCTTCTAAAAAAGAGTATGGTGCCCTTACTGTTATATTAAATTATTTTTTTGAGATAAAAAAAGAGTTTATAGTAGGTCGTAATAATTTTTATCCTATTCCTAATGTTGATAGTGTAGTTGTTTCTTTTAAAAGAAAAGAAAAAATAGATATGCTTTTAAATAAGAATCATTTTATTAATTTAGTTCATGATAGTTTTCAATTTAGAAGAAAGACACTACGTAATAATTTAAAGAGATATGATATTTCTATTGTAGAAAAAGTTCTAAATAAATATGGCTATGATTTAAATGTTAGAGCGGAAGTTTTGGATTATAAAATATTTATAGATATTTCTAATAATTTAGTTTCTGAATAATTTAGTTTTTTTAACATAAAATTAATTGGGTGATTTTATGTTTAAAATAGGTGATTATGTTACTAGGAAATCTTATAATAATGACATTTTATTTATTATAGTTAATATTTGTAATAATATTGCTGATTTAAAAGGTGTAGATGTTAGACTTTATGCTGATAGTAGTTTAGATGATTTAGAACTTGCTAGTAGTGATGTCATTTCTTTAAATGATAAAAATGATAGAGATGATGCTTTAAAGATTAAAGATATGTTTAGTTTAGATCGGGGGGAATACTTCTACTTACCAGGTCGTATCTTACAGTTAGACGGCGATTCCTTTTATCTTAAAAGATGTATTGATTTTTATAAGAATTTACATCTTGAAGCTTATGGAGTTAATTTGAATGAAAATGATTTTGAAAAGGAAGTTATTAACTGTTTAGAGAAATATAAACCTGATATTTTAGTTATAACGGGACATGATTCTTTTAAAAGAAATAAAGATAAAAAGGAAATAGATAATTATCAGAATTCTTTAAACTTTGTTAAAACTGTTTTAAAAGCTAGAGAGTATGAGAGAAATCAAGATAAACTTATTATAATTGCAGGAGCTTGTCAGTCTTTTTATGAAGATTTAATTAAAGCAGGAGCTAATTTTGCTTCTAGTCCTAAGAGAGTTAATATTCATGCTCTTGATCCGGCTATTATTGCTAGTGCAGTTGCCTTATCGCCAAAGAATAAAGAGATAGATTTAATAAAGTTGCTTTCTAAAACACATTACGGTAGTGATGGTGTAGGAGGTATTATTAGTAATGGTGTTATGTATGTGGGGTATCCTAGATGAATGTTGATAAGGTAAGAGAAGAAGTAGAGTTAAAGACAGGTGAAGTTTTACATTTTAAATTTAATGGTAGTAGAAATCAAATTCAAGAATTTGATGGAAAAATTATAGAGACATATTCTGCTATATTTGTAGTTAAGCTTGTAAATGATAATAATATTAAGTCTTTTTCTTATAATGATTTAATTACTTCTAGTTTAGAGATTAGTAAGTAATTTATTTGTTACAGTTCAGATAGAAAAGACTAAATAAAAGTCAAATCTATCTTTTTTATTAGATCGGAAGAGCGTCGTGTAGGGAAAGAG
>CALVVD010000027.1 GCA_944363745.1 uncultured Bacilli bacterium
TTTAACTTATTTTTTGTTTAAGCATTATCAAAAAAAATATCATATTCAAATTTCGAAAAAAACTAAAATTGGGGATGGTCTCTTTTTAGGCCATTATGGAAGAATTATAGTCAATCCTAATGCTATAATTGGAAAAAATTGCAATATAGCAACTGGTGTTACAATTGGCCAAGAGAATAGAGGTAAGAGAAAAGGTGCTCCGATAATTGGTGACGAAGTATGGATAGGAACGAATGCTGTTATTGTTGGAAATATAAAAATTGGTAATAATGTTTTAATTGCACCTAATTCTTTTGTCAACTGTGATATACCCAATAACAGTATTGTAGTAGGAAATCCAATTAAAATTATTCCTAACATACAAGCCACAAAGGATTATATAAATAATAAAATATAGTATAGTGAGGAAAGAATATAATATGAAAATAGCAGTAGCAGGAACAGGGTATGTTGGTTTATCTTTAGCAACATTACTTAGTCAAAATAATGAAGTTGTGGCATTAGATATTATTCCTGAAAAGGTTAAAATGATTAATGACCGTATTTCACCAATTAAAGATGAAAAGATTGAAGAGTTTTTTAAAACTAAAGATCTAAATTTAACAGCAACATTAGATTATAAAGAAGCATTTGAAGGAGCTAAATTTATTATAATTAGTACTCCTACAAATTATGATGATGAATTAAACTTTTTTGATACATCTAGTGTTGAAGATATTATTGAAAAAGTTATTAGTATGGGTATTGATACTACTATGGTAGTAAAGTCAACTATTCCAGTTGGTTTTATTGAATCAGTAAAAGAAAAATATGGTATTGATAATATTATGTTTTCTCCAGAATTTTTAAGAGAAGGAAAAGCTTTGTATGATAATTTATATCCTTCTAGAATAATTGTAGGAGAAAAAAGTAAAAGAGCAGAAGAATTTGCTGATTTATTATTAGATTGTGCTATTAAAAAAGGTGTAGTAGTAAAATATATGAATTCTACAGAAGCTGAAGCAGTAAAATTATTTGCTAATACTTATTTGGCATTAAGAGTTTCATATTTTAATGAACTAGATACTTATGCTGAGTTAAAAGGATTAAATACACAAGATATAATAGATGGTGTATGTCTAGATCCTAGAATTGGTAATCATTATAACAATCCATCTTTTGGATATGGTGGATATTGTTTACCTAAAGATACAAAACAATTATTAGCTAATTATAAACAAGTCCCACAAAACTTAATAGAAGCAATAGTAAAGTCTAATGATACAAGAAAAGATCATATTACAAGAATGATTCTTAGAAAAAATCCTAAAACAGTTGGTATTTATAGATTAACTATGAAAACTGATTCTGATAACTTTAGAGCTAGTGCAATACAAGGAATTATTGATAGATTGAAATTCTATAACATTAATATAGTTATTTACGAACCAACATTAAAGGACTCTACTTTTAATGATTGTAAGGTAATTAATGATTTCAATGAATTTAGTAATTTATCTGATGTAGTTTTAGTAAATAGAATGGATGATAATACAAAAAAGATTAGCGATAAAGTATATACAAGAGATTTATTTACAAGAGATTAGCATTTATGTATAGAAAGGGGTTAGACTATGAAAAAAACTATATTATTTATATTTGTGATACTATGGATGATTATAATATTTCTATTCTCTAATATGAATAGTACTTCTTCTAATGGTAGTAGTACTAAAATAATAAATGATACAATAGAACAAACTATAGAAATCACTGAATCTACTGGAATTATAGATGAAAAACCATCTGAAAAAGAGATAAATAATCTAGTAGATGATTTAAATACACCTCTTAGAAAATGTGCCCATAGTACTGTTTATTTCATCTTAGCAATCCTATTAATACTTGCTATTAAAGAAATAAATAAAGATAAAAGAAAAGTAGTAATATTTACATTTATTATATCTTTTATCTATGCTTGTACTGATGAAATACATCAATTATTTATATCTGGTAGAACAGGACACTTTACAGATGTTCTAATAGATATGATAGGAGTAATACTTGCTTGTTTAATATACATTTTTATTACTTATAAGAAAAGAGAGATGAATTATGAAAAAAATAAGTAAATTAAATATACTTAGTATTATAGATATCATTACCTTTATAGTAATGTTATATCTATTATTAAATATAAATATTTTGCCAACTAAATATTTAATCTTAATAATAGTTATAATCTCTATAATAAATATATTAAGTATAATCTTTATTAACATCAAAAAGAAAGTCTTAAATATTATAGGAATTATCTTAATAATTATTGCAATTATAATAAATATAATAGGTACTTACTATTTATATTATGCTAATAACTTCTTAGATAAATCTTTTAGCTATAATGAAAAAACTGTAACTACATATTACATAGTTACTAATAAAAGTAATAACTATACTAAAAAAGATATTAAAGGAGATATCTATTACTATGATAATAATAGTATTGATAAAGCTTTAACTAAAATAAAAAAAGAATTTGATGTTAATCCTAAAACTTACGATGATGCTCCTAAAATGATAGGAGATATTGTTAATAATGAAATAGATTTTATATTAATAGATAAAAATAGTTATAATATATTATTAACTTTAGATAATACTATTAATTCTAATAACTTTAAAATTATTTATGAACTAGATATTACTTCAACTAATGAAACTAGTGAAAAGACAAAAGATGCCTTTAATATCTATATAGGTGGTAAAGACTTTGCAGGTCTTATAGATTATAATGCTATAATTACAGTTAATACTAAAACCCATGAAATATTAATGACTAGTATTCCTCGTGATTATTATATGGAAATAGTAGGAACAAATGGTAAAAAAGATTCTCTTTCTCATATGTATGCATTTGGAGAGGATGCAAATGAACTATCTTTAGAAAAGTTCTTTGATATTAATATAGATTATAATATAAAAGTAACTACTGAAAGTCTTGTAGAATTAGTAGATACTATAGGTGGAATTACTTATTGTTCTGATCAAGCTTATACTACTACTCATGCTCTTATATTAAATTCATATGATGATAGTGGTAAAGAAAAATTATATGTAAAAAAAGGATGTCAACATCTAAATGGTATAGAGACACTTACTGTTGCAAGAGAAAGAAATGCTTTTATAGGAAGAGATAGAGTAAGACAAAAGAACTGTCAAAAAATTATACTTGCTATCTTTAATAAATTAAAGAGTACTGATTCATTTACAAACTATAAAGAAATATTAGATTCTTTAAGTAATTTATATACAACAACAATACCTAAAGATGTAGTTACTTCTATTGCTAAAGATACAATTGATGGAATAGAGTGGAAATTTACTACTCAATCAGTAGATGGTACAGATAGTAATAATGTTTTTATTGCAATATTAAATGATTATGACTATGCAATGATACCTGATATGAATAGTGTAAATCAAGCGAAAACTAAGATAAATGAAGTATTAAATAATAAGTAAGTTAATATTTTTATAGAATGTCCTTATTTTTGTGTTATACTAAATAAAAAGGGGCAATGCTATGTTTTATATAATATTAGGAATAATCTTAGCAGTAATAGTTTTATTTATTTACTGTGCTTTAAAACTAGCTAGTAAATGTGATGATGAAAATAAAGAAAATAAGTGAGGTATTAATATGATTAATAAAAACAATTTAGAATGTATAAGGGATGACTTTAGTGATATAGATAATGAATATAAAAAAATAGAACAAGAAATATGGGGATTAGAAGAGGTTCCGATAGTAAAAAAATATTTAGGACTACAAAAAAAGAAAAGCGAATTAGCTACTAAAAGGAAAAACCTATATAGATTAATGAAATATGGTGAGTATGAAAACTGTGAGCACTTATGGGGTCTTTCTATGAATGAATATGGTGAATATGATTGTTTTTGTGTTAAATGTGGTATAAATGATAAAACCATGAAATTATCTAATAGAGGAAAAGAAGACAGTTTTTCTTTTGATGAGAGAGTTATGGCATCTGTTTTAGAAGAGCATGATTATAATGATGATTCTGATATAAATATAGTCTGTGATAGAGAACTTGCTATGGCTCTTTATAAAAAGATTAGAGAATATCATCCTGATATTGATGATAAAACAGTTATTAAGTATTTTGAGATAGCATTAGATGATATTAGAAATATAGAAGTAAGTGATGAAAGAAAGAAGAGTAGAGCGAAAAGATTAGGTTTAAGAAGAGATTTTAATAGGTGGAATTAATATGTAATTATATATTGAGAAAACGATTAAAATTATTAATGTTTTTTTATAACAACAAAAGCTCAAATTAATTTACCCTAGCATTATAAACCAATATATGGTACAATGAATACAAGGGAGGGTTATATATGAGTGAATTAGAGGAAGAATTAAAAGAAGTACAAGGAAAAAGAAAAAATATTAGTAAAGAGTTGCAAGCTTTAGAAGAAAGCGAAGTAGTTAAGAGATATCTTACTTTACAAGAACAACGTGAAAAAATTTATAAGGAAGAGAACGATTTATATCGAAAACTACGAATAGAACAATTTGATTTGTGTGACCATATTTTAGTATATACTGAAACAGTTAGTGAAGATTATGGTGGCCATACTTATAGAAGAAAAGGATGTATGAAATGCGGATTGAATGAAAATGTTAGGGATAGAGATATCAGTACTCTTTCTGAGGATCAAAAGATAATGCTTAGTTATTTACAAGGATTGAGTTTTGGTATTGAAAAAGGCATAGATACTGAACTTACTTGCAATTTAGATTTAGCAATATCTATATATTCTAAAATAAAAGAAGCTAAACCTGATATTGATGATGAACTTGCCGCTAAATATTTTAAAGTTGCCTTAGAAGATATTAGAAATAAAGAAACAAGTGATGAAAGAAAAGAAGATAGAACCAAGAAAATGTCACTTTGGTAATGTTGGAAGTTTTAATAATTGCTAAAATTAAATATAAAACATAATTTAGAAACTAATTTATAGTTTCTTCTTTTCATTTAAATTAATTTCCTGTATAATTATAGTAAATTTTCAAAAAGAGGAGGAAACATTATGAAAATTGGAATAATTGGTAGTGGAAATATGGGAAGCGCTATTATTAAAGGAATAGTTAATAATAATTTAACTGATAGTACTAATATTTATGTTTATGATAAAGATAGTACCAAGACTACTAAATTAAAAGAAGAATTAGGTATTAATGTTTCCCCGATAATTAAAGATTTAATAAATAATATAGATATTTTAATATTAGCAGTTAAACCTAATGTAAGTAGAGATATCTTTAAAGAAATAAAAGATTATGTAACTAATGAAGTAATTATTAGTATAATGGCAGGTATTACTATAAATACTATAGAAAACTCTTTAGAAAGTGATAAAAAAATAGTAAGAGTAATGCCTAATACTCCTGCTTTAGTTAATGAAGCGATGTCAGGATTTAGTATCAATAAAAATATTACAGATAAAGATTTAGAAGAGGTACAATCTATTCTAAATAGTTTTGGTAAAGCAGAACTAATAGATGAGGCTTTAATGGATGTTGTAACAGGTATAAGTGGTTCATCTCCAGCATATGTATTTATAATGATAGAAGCGATGGCAGATGCTGCTGTTAAAGAAGGACTTTCTCGTGATAAAGCTTATAAATTTATATCTCAAGCAATACTAGGTAGTGCTAAAATGGTAAGAGATTTACATATACATCCGGGAGAATTAAAAGATATGGTTACATCTCCTGCTGGTACTACTATTGAAGGAGTAAAAGCATTAGAAGAGAATAACTTTCGTTATGCTTTAATGGAAGCCGTTAAGAAAGCAACTAAAAGAAGTAGAGAATTAGGTAAAAAATAAATTAATAATTATAAGAGGAGATTATATGAAACAAATAGATTATTGGTTTTCTCTTAAAAATAAAAAAAGAATTGTAATAAAAATAGGTTCATCATCTTTAATACATAAAAATACTGGGGCAATTAATTATAATAAAATAGAAAAATTAACAAGACTAATTTGTGATTTAAAAAATATGGGTAAAGAAGTAATATTAGTCTCATCAGGTGCAGTTGCTATTGGAAGAAAAGAACTTAAAATAAAAAAGAAACCCTTAACTTTAGACGAAAAACAAGCCTGTGCTGCGATAGGACAAAGTACTTTAATGACTATATATAGTAAAATATTTAAAGAATATAATGAAAAAGCTGCTCAAGTATTAATAACTAAAATAGGCTTACAAATGGATCATTGTTGTGAGAATATTTCTAATACTATTGAAGCTTTATTAAAACTAGATACTATCCCTATCGCTAATGAAAATGATACAGTCTCACCAGAAGAAATAGTCTTTGGAGATAATGATACTTTATCAGCGATTATTTCTGTTCTATCTAAAGCAGAACTATTAATCATTTTAACAGATATAGATGGTCTTTATACAGAAGATCCTCATCTTAATAAAGATGCTAAATTAATAGATACAGTTGTAGGCAAGAAACCTAAACTATATAAAATTGCTACTAATACAACAAGTGATGTTGGAACAGGAGGAATGTATACTAAAGTTAAAGCATCAGAAATAGTTAATGATGCAGGTATTGATATGGTTGTTACTAATAGTAATAATCTTAATAATATTTTAAGAATAGTTAATGGTAAAAGAAGTGGAACCTTATTTGTCGCAAAAAAACGTGAAAATTTCAAATTAGAAAAATATCTAAAATAGGAGAAAATTATGTTAGAGAAAATCGGAAGAAAAGTAAAAGAAGCTAGTAAAAGTATAGTTAATATAGATGAAAGTATAAAAGAAAAAACGCTTTTAGATTTAAGTAAAAGTTTAATAGATAATAAAAATAAGATATTAAAAGCCAATGATATAGATATAAAAAATGCTAAAGAAAAAGGAATGAAAGAAGCATTAATTGATCGTTTAAGACTAACTAATGATAGAATTGATAATATGGCTAAAGCATTAGAAAAAATCGTTAAACTACCAACTCCTATAGGTAAAACATATTATGGTAAAAAATTATCTAATGGTTTAGATTTATATAAAGTCTGTGTACCTTTAGGAGTAGTAGGAGTAATTTATGAATCTCGTCCTAATGTTACTGTTGATGTCTTTAGTTTATGTTTTAAAACTAACAATGCTATAATATTAAAAGGAGGAAGTGATGCAATAAATTCTAATATCGCTCTTGTTAAAATAATAAAAGATGTTTTAAAGAAAAATAATCTTGATCAAAATATCATCTATCTAATAGAAGATGTAAAACGAGAAACTACTTTAGAATTTATGAAATTAAATAGTTATGTAGATGTTTTAATACCAAGAGGAGGAGCTTCTTTAATTAAAAGTGTTGTAAATAATAGTACTATTCCTGTAATTGAAACAGGTACTGGTAATTGTCATATTTATGTAGATAAAGATGCTAACTTTGATATGGCATTAAAAATAATAGAAAATGCTAAAACCTCTAGAGTAGGAGTATGTAATGCCTGTGAGTCATTAGTTATAAATAAAGATATTTGTAAAGAATTTATTCCTAAATTAGTAGAAGTATTAAAAAAACATAATGTTGAAATAAGAGGAGATGAAACTTCTAGAAAATATTCTAATTATATAAAAGAAGCTTCAGAAGAAGATTATGCTAAAGAATATTTAGATTTAATTATTTCTATTAAGACCGTAGATAGTGTAGATGAAGCGATTAATCATATTAATAAATATAGTACTAAACACTCAGAAGCGATTATTACTGAAAATTATACGACTGCTACTAAGTTTACTGACTTAGTCGATTCATCTTGTGTCTATGTTAATGCTTCTACAAGATTTACTGATGGAGAATGTTTTGGTTTCGGTGCAGAGATTGGTATATCTACCCAAAAATTACATGCAAGAGGTCCAATGGGGCTTGACGAATTAACTACTTATAAATATATTATTAAAGGAGAAGGGCAAGTTAGATAGTATGATAACATTTCATTGTGGATTTAATAAAGAACAAGTTGAAAAATTGCAAAATAATGAGAAAATTATCTTTCCCAAAATACCAGTAGATAATATATATGTTCCAAGAAAAAATACTTTTGATTATATACCAAGATATATGTATGAAGATGATAGTATTAAAATAAGAGAAATTAAAGAATATATATCTAATGATATGTATAATAGTCAATATATATTTTTATCAAAATATTTAGAGCCAGTTCTTTCTTTTTGCAACAACACTAAAAAAAGAAATTATATAATGGCATGCGACATTGACGAAGAGATTTTAAAAAGATATAGTGGTATTGGAGGTTATGATAAACTTATGATAGAATATCGACTTCCTAGAATGTATATAAAATCTGATAATATTTTAGATTTTATATACTTTGAACCCTTTGATGATGAAACAATATCTTTATTATTATCAAAATATGAAGATAATATTTATATAAGTAGTGAAGAGGAAGAAAAAGCCGAGAAATTGATGCAAGAAAATAATTTAGTTTTTAATTATGAAAAGAGTAAGGTGAAGAGTTTATGAAAAGATTTAAAGCAACTAAAATAGCTAGTTTTTTAGGAATATTTTTTAATCTATTTCTTTTTATAATTAAATTCATCGCAGCATTTATAACTTCAAGTCAAGCGATGATAGCAGATGCAATTAATAGTTTAGGTGATATCTTCTCATCCCTAATGACTTTAATAGGTAATAAAATAGCAAGTAAACCGAAAGATGATGATCATAACTTAGGTCACGGTAAAGCAGAATATATTTATTCACTATTAATTAGTATTGTTATAATACTAGTAGCACTTACTTTATTTAAAGATTCATTTGAATCAATATTTAATAGAAGTAATTATACATTTTCATATATGTTAATAATAGTCTGCATTATTACTATCGTAGTTAAAATATCACTATTTATATACACTAATAAACTATCTAAAAGTTTAAATAGTCTATTATTAAAAGCTAACTCTAAAGATCATTTATATGATACTATTATTACGATGATTAACCTTATATCAATATTTCTAACTAATATAGGTATCTATTTTATCGATGGAGTAGTAGGAGTCTTAATTTCCTTATGGATATTAGTTAGTGGTATTAAAATATTTAAAGAAAGTTATGATGTTTTAATGGATAAATCAATAGATGACATTACCAAAGAAAAAGTTTTAAATGTTGTAAAAAAATATAGTGAAGTAAAGAAGATAAATCATTTTAATGCCACCCCAGTAGGTTATAAATATCAAATATCATTTACAATCTTTGTTGATGGTAATATGTCTACATATGCTTCTCACGATATTGCTAATAAAATAGAACGTGAACTAGAACAATTTGATGAAATATATTTAACAGTAATACACGTTAATCCAATCTAGAAAGGAATTAATTATGGAAAATGTTGATTTATTTAAAGAATTAGAAACAGAAAGACTATATTTAAAAAAGATAGATGTAACTTATGCTAAAAATCTATATGATTATATTTATAGTGATATAGATTACTATAAATATTATTATTCATTACCCTTTGAAAATTTTGAAGAATATTATAAATTAGTTGAAAGCTATGATGATTATTATCTTAATGGTAACTACTTTAGATGGGGTTTAGTATTAAAAGAAACTAATGAGATGATAGGAATAGTACAGTTTCATAGTAAAGATATGTTAAATGATGCTTGTAAATTAGGTTATATTCTAGGTAAAAACTATCAACATAATGGGTATATGGAAGAAGCATTAAATAAAATAATAGAGTTTTCTTTTAATAATTTACCAATTCATAGAATAGAAGCAGAGGTAGTTACAGATAATTTAAAATCTTTAAAATTAGTTAAGAAACTTAATATGACTTATGAAGGAATTAGAAAAGAGAGTTATAAATACCAAGATAGATATTATGATCAAGCACTTTTTTCTATTTTAAATAATTAAAAAGTATGATATAATCTACAAGTAGAAAGAAGGAATTATTATGGATAAAATATTTGTATTTGGGCATCGTAAACCTGATACAGATTCAGTTAGTGCAGCGATTAGTTATGCTAACTTAAAAAAAGAATTAGGTTTTGATACAGAACCTAGAATACTAAGTGCTATTAATAAAGAGACTAAATATGCCTTAGATTATTTTAAAGTAAAAGAACCAAAATACTTAAATGATGTAAAATTGCAATTAAAAGATGTTAATTATCATAAAGGTTATTTCTTAAATGAAAAAGAATCTACTTATGATAGTTATCTTTATATGTTAAAAGAAGGTCTTACTGGTGTACCTATTGTTGATGATAATAATATGTATAAAGGAATAGTTACTATTAAAGATTTAGCTCATGCTTTTATTGATACTAAAGTAGAACACTTAGATACTAGTTATAGTAATTTATTAGAAGTATTACATGGTAAAGAAATAAATAGAGTAGATGAAGAGATTAAAGGTAATATCCTTGCTGTCGCTTATCGTAGTACAACATTTATTACTAATGTAAAATTAACTCATGATGATATCTTAATAGTAGGAGATAGACATAGTATTATTGAATATGCTGTTAATTCTAAAGTTAAATTAATTATTTTATCAGGAGACTCTTATATTAAAGATGAACATATTAAAAT
>CALVVD010000028.1 GCA_944363745.1 uncultured Bacilli bacterium
TATTCCACATAAATATATAACAAAAGAAATAGCAAATAAAGCAATGGATACTGATCCTTTATTGATGGAATATGTACCAGCAGAATATCAAACACCAGAATATCAAAAAAAGGCTATTGATAAAAAAACTGAATATTTATCATTAATTGATCCAAGTGTTTTAACTGATGAAATGATATATTATGCATTAAGCAAAAGAGGTTCAGTTCTTGGCTGCGTTCCAAAAGAAAGAAGAACAACAGAAGTATGTGAGTATGCGATTAATAGTTTTGGTGGAGCCTTAAGGAATACTCCTAATAACATAAAAAGTGCTGAATTATGTTTTAAAGCTGTTGTAAAAGATCCAAGTGCTATAAAGTATGTACCTGTTGAATTTTTAGATCAAGAATTTGTAAATTCATTAAATACGGTAGGGGTTGCAATCCCAATGAAAAATCGCAACTATGTTGATGAATGTTTAACAGCTCATAAAAAGCTTGAAGAACAACAACTTAATTATGAAGAAGTTGTTTCAAAAGCACCTGAATTAAATGTTAATCCAGAGTATTCTAATATTAGATTAGAATCATTATCAGGACTACTTACAGAAGCATCATCAAAATTATTAACATCACATAATATTTTTACAGTTGGAGATTTGTTGAAAATTTCAAATAATAGTGCCCTTTATAGTATGATTTTAAATAATCAAAAAGCAACTTATAAGGAAATTCGTGGTGCGATAAAATTATTGAAATGTAAATATATGGGAGTAGATCCATTAATTGAATTTACTGTTACAGATGATCCATGTACAGATATGATAAATTTTGGTGATGAAATTGGATTCAGTACAAGGGCAATGCGTACTCTTATTAGAGGAGGAATAACTCCAAAAGATTTGTATCAATTAATGCATGATCCTAATGGAGAATCAAAACTACATCGTATTAGACAAGCAGGGGATACTATGGTTCAAGAAATAATGTTCAAAACAACAATAGTTACTGATTTTTATGATAAAAAAGAAAAGAAAGTTGAAACATCTACTGAAGATGAAACTATTGAAGCATTAAGAGAAGAATTAGCAGAAGTTCGTACTGAAATTCAAAGATTAAATGCAAGAACTGATGAAATATTAGCAAAGATTCAAGAAAAAATGGTAGAAAAAGATAAAGGTGGTGTTTTAAAATGACGGATAAGCAACAACAAATAGAAGAATTGAGAAAACAAATAGAAATTTTAAAACAACAATTAAAAGATAAAGAAGTAATATTGAATGATTTATTAAATATGCTTAATAAAGATTCTGATGAAAGTGATGAGGTAGAATAATATGAATGAAGATTTAATTAATAGTATGCAAAAAACAATATCTGATATTACTCCATATAAAGATAATATGGATGATAATATTTCACATTTAAGAGATACATATTTAATTGCTGAAAGAGAGTATGTTTCTGAATTATTAAAGAGTGAAGGTATGAGAGATTTAATATATGAAATAAATGCTGAGACACCTGAAAAATTATTTGCTGCTGCACAAAGTATAGTTGATAAAGTTGAAATGGGATTAATTCCTGATGACCAAATGGAAAAAACTGAACAACAATTAACAGTTTTACTTGCAGCTATACAAGATAAAGTATTATCAAAAGACTTAGTTTTAATTCCATCACAAGGTGGTAGAGGAATAAGATAATAATGATGTAAAATTTGACCTGAATCTATAAATTTGCTATAATAATCCCATTAATTTGCAATGGGGTTGTAAAAATTAATAATATAATCTCATTGTTATTTCAATGAGATTTTTCAGGAGGATTTTATATGAAAGGTGAATTAGTTTTAGTAGATAATGTATTTAGCGAAGAAAATGAATTTGAATTAAGTGCCTCTGCACAAGATTTTTGTTTAAATATTTATGTGGATGATGAATATACATTTGAAAAACAATTAAAAAATAGAAAAGCATTTGATTACTGTATGAAAGCTTTAGAAGATTTTTGGACACTAAATGAAGAAGTTAATGAGACTCAACTAAAAGAAAAGCAATATATTACTGAACACTTTGATTCTCTTTTAAATAGTGTTGAATTTATTAAATTATCTTTTGATGAACAAAATAATATGGAATTTATTAAAAAAAATCCATTAGTATTATCTAAAAAAATTGTTTTAAATGAAATATTGAACATTACAGATTACAATAGATTAATGGAATTAATGAATGAGTATGAGGATATTATAGATAAAGTATATGTATCTTTGATTGGCAATAGTAATTATGTAAGTTTATTGGATTGTTATAAAACAATGAATGCAGTAAAACAACAAGCTGATGATATTAAAAAATTAGGATTATCTCCTATGGAAACAATAATGTATGTTTATGATCAAGTACGAAATAGAGTTTATACTCTTGAAAATGAGAATGAATCACATTTTAAATCTAGAGATTTATCAGAAGTAATGTTTGGAGATAAAATTGTATGTGCTGGATATGCAAATGTTTTTCACGCATTATTGCATTATATTGGCATTGAAAACCTTGTAGTACATTTAATGGAAAAAGATAATCCACAAAGTGGTCATGCAAGAAATGTTATTTACGTTAAAGATGATAAATATGATATTGATGGTGTTTATTATTTTGATCCAACATGGGATAGTAAAAGAAAAAATGAAACTAATGAGTATTTATATAGATATACATATTTTGCAAAAACTAGAAAATTTATGGATGATGATAAGAATTATGATTTTGAAGATTTTTTCTGCCCGATGTATTCAGTAGATATGGACAAGAAGATTAAAAAGATCATTGAAGATGGAAAATATGATAGATTAAAGCGTTATACTAAATCACTAAATTATATGTCTGGTTTAGTAACACATTCATCACTAATTAATCGCATGTATGTTCATCCAATGTCACCTATGTATGGACAATTTGATACCGAAGAATTTTTAACAAAATTTGTAGAAATATTTAGTAAGTTCAATAAACAAATATCTGCTGAAATAATGTTAAAGATATTTAATAATGTTAGAAAGATTGAATATTACCAAAATCCTGAATTGTATCAGTATTCATTGGAAGATATGTATAAAACTTTTATTAGCTCAAAATGGAAGTTTGAAGATAAACATTTAGATGCAATAGCAAAATTCCTACAAAGTTTTTTTGAGAAAGAAGTAAGAATTGATGAAGTTGATAATTTCAAAAATTATGGTCATGAAAGTGAGTTATTTAAAGAAATAGAACAAGTTAGATTGACAAAAGTATTAAGACTTGTTTGTGATAGAAAGAAGAACAACTAAAAATCTCTTTGTTTAGAACATTATGCAGGGTAAAGTGATAGTCATAGACCAAATAATCATTGGTATTATATTAAGAAAATAATTTTATGTAATAGTAATTTATAGAATGTTAATATTGATATTATTGAAAGAAATAGTAATTATTATATCTACAATACAAAATTAAAAGAGGTGGATGCCCGAGCATTAAGCCCAGGTATGATATCCACCTCTTCTACAACTAATATATCATAAGTACTAAATAATATACAAGAAAAAAATTGAAAGAATTTAATTTAAAAAAATATTACATTTTTTGTAGTATTTTTTAATAATTTATAGTATATTTTAATCAAGGAGGAGTAGTATGACACTTTTTTGGTTAGTATTATTTGTTGTTTTAGCACTATTTGAGCTTGCTACTGTAAATTTAGTATCTATTTGGTTTTCTCTAGGAGCATTAATTACAACTTTTGTATCTTTATTAACTGATAATATTATGATACTTTTAGCAGTATTTACCATAAGTTCAATACTTTTATTACTTCTAACAAAACCTTTTGTTAAGAAATTAAAGAAAAAAGAAGTTGTTCCTACTAACTTAGATAGAGTTATCGGTAAAGTTGGAGTAGTTACAGAAACTATTCTAAAAGATGGAATAGGTGAAGTTAAAGTTCTAGGTAAAAGATGGAGTGCATATAGTGATAAAGAAATAAAAGAAAATAGTAAAGTAAAAATATTATCTATTAATGGTGTAAAACTTAAAGTAGAAGAAATTAAGGAGAGTGATTAATATGTTTTGGGTTATATTAATAGTAATTATCGTTATTATAGTATTAGGAGTAAAAGTTATTCCTCAATCACAAGCGAAAGTAATAGAACGTCTAGGTACTTATTTTAAAACATTAGGTACAGGACCTCATTATGTAGTACCATTTATTGATAGAGTAGCATCTACTGTATCATTAAAAGAAATAGTTAAAGACTTTGCACCTCAACCTGTTATTACTAAAGATAATGTTACTATGCAAATAGATACAGTTGTGTATTTTCAAATAACTGATCCTAAACTTTATACTTATGGAGTAGAAAATCCTATTAATGCAATTGAAAATTTAACGGCAACTACTCTTCGTAATATTATAGGTGAACTTGAACTAGATCAAACCTTAACATCAAGAGATATCATTAATTCTAAAATGAGATCAATTCTAGATGAAGCGACTGATCCTTGGGGTATTAAAGTAAATAGAGTAGAAGTTAAAAACATTATACCACCTCGTGATATTCAAGATGCTATGGAAAAACAAATGCGCGCTGAACGTGAAAGACGTGAAAAGATATTACAAGCGGAAGGTGAGAAAAAAGCTGCTGTATTAATCGCTGAAGGAGAAAAAGAAAGTACAGTTTTAAGAGCAGAAGCTCAGAAGGAAGCGGCTATTAAGAAAGCAGAAGGTGAAGCAGAGGCAATTATTAAAATTAAGAATGCTGAAGCTGAAGGAATTAGATTACTTAAAGAAGCTAAAGCTGATGCTTCAGTATTAAAACTAAAGAGTTATGATGCTATGGTTAAAGTTGCAAATGGACAATCTACTAAGATAATAGTTCCTAGTGATTTACAAAACTTAGTGACAGCAGGAACAGTTTTAAGTGAGACATTTAAAGAAGGAAAGAAATAATTTGAAATTTCTTTCTTTTTTTGATATAATATGCCTTAATTAAAGGGGGATTCTATGATTGATTTAACTAGTGATAAAATTAGAACTGATGTTGTTAAAAGAAACTTTTATGATGAAGATGATTCTTTTTTTGAAGAACTTAATATAACGAGAGAAAAATATTGACATATTAATAAATATTTAATTGAATTAAGTTATGGCTATTATTATGCTAAAAGAGTAACTGAGTTTCAGCTTTGTAATGAAATAGTAGGAAGATATTTAGGGAATAAGCTTGGACTTGATACTACTTCTTTAGAAATATTATTTGATAAAGGTAAAGTGAAAATAGCAACACTTAATTTAAAAAAGAAGAATGTAGTATATAAAATACCTATAGATAATATAAAATTAATGACTAGTCATGAGTATGATGTAGATAATTTAAAACTATTTCCTAGAGAATATCAAGAAGAACAAATTAAATTAATTGCTTTAGATATTATGATGGAGCAGACTGATAGATATGGTGAAAATATGTGCGAGATTGTAAGGGGTAATTTCTTAAAACTAGCACCACTTATAGATTTTTCAGAAAGTTTTAATCGAAGATTAAATCCTTCTTTTTTCTATTCTAATTCTTACGTTTGTTTACCTAAAGATATAAAGAATATTGATAAGTTTTTAAATGATTTTCCAGAAGCATATCAATATTTTATTGAAATGTTTGGTACAGAAGAAGATGAACTTTTAAATTATATAGAAGGTAATTATCCTATAAAAGTTTCAGATAGGGTAATTTGGAAATATAATAGTGTTATTTTTCAGAATGAAAAAATATTAACACTTATAAAATAGGGGGTACTATTATGAAAATTATTACTAATACAAATAATAATGCTTATAATTTTAGAACAGATATTATAGATAGAAATTTTAATAACTATAGCAAAAGACATATAAAAAAGATACTTAGAAATAAATTAAATATTAGTTTTGAAGAGTATGATGAACTTTTAAAAGATTATTTGGTTAGATTAAGTGATGGTTATTATTATAGTAAAATGATTGGGTTGAAAGAATTTTGCTGTGAAGCGATAGGAAGATACTTATGTAGGAAAGTAAATTTAGAAACAACAAATTTAGAAATATCTAAAATTTTATATGATGAAATAATAATAGTTACTCCTAATTACCGTAAAAAAAATAATTATTATTATTCTTTAGAAGATAATTTTGAATTTGAAGATGTTATTACTAATTATAATGATTGGTACTTTGAAGATTTAGATAAAGAACTACAAGATGAATTGTTAAAATTAATTGCAGTAGATTTAATGATGGAACAGACTGATAGATATGCTAGGAATATGGAAGTGTATAGTGATATTAATGGCAATAAGCATCTTTCACCAATTATTGATTTTGCTTTTGCTTTTGAAAATAGAGATAATTATTCTTACTTTAATCCTTATATTGCTATAGAAAAAATACCTAGGGTTATATCCTTATTCTATAATAAATATCCTGAGGGTTTTCCTTATTTTGAAGAAGTATTTAGTAGTTGTAATGAAGAATTATATACTTATATAGAAGATAATTATCCAGTTAAAGTAGATATAGAAATAAAAGATGATATTAGAAAAACAGTTGATAAAAATCAAAAAATATTAAAATTAGTTAGGTAAAATAGATGACTATCTGTTGAGATTATTCCTTCTATAAAATAGTAGTAAAGAATTAAGTAGATAATAATTGTATTATGCTACTTTTCTTTTGCAAAAAACTCTATATTTTTTTAATTTTAAATGGTACAATGTAATCATAAGAAGGTGATACTTTTGTCTTATATTAGTGTTAAGAATTTAACTAAGATTTATAAAATGGGAGAAGTTACTATTAAAGCGATTGATAATGTTTCTTTTGATATTGATGAAGGAGAACTTACGGTTGTTCTTGGGCCAAGTGGTGCTGGGAAAACAACTATCTTAAATATCTTAGGAGGAATGGATAAAGCTAGTAGTGGTAAAGTTATTATTGATAATAATGATATTGCTAAATATAATAGTAGAAAACTAACTGATTATAGACGTTATGATATAGGATTTGTCTTTCAGTTCTATAATCTTGTAGGTAATTTAACTGCTATAGAAAATGTATCGCTTGCTAGTCAAATATGTAAGAATCCAATGGACTCTAGTGAAGCTTTAAAAAGAGTAGGTTTACTTGATAGAAGAAATCACTTTCCTGCTCAACTATCCGGAGGAGAACAACAACGTGTTTCTATCGCTCGTGCTATTGCAAAGAATCCGAAAATATTACTTTGTGATGAACCTACTGGAGCCCTTGACTCTAAAACTGGTAAAAAAATAATAGAACTATTACAAGATACTTGTCACAAGACGAAGACTACAACTATAATTATTACTCATAATGCTGTTATTGCAGAGATAGCTGATAAAGTTATTAAAGTTAAGAATGGTAAAATAGAAAGCGTTACTGTTAATAAACATCCTAAACTTGTTAAGGAGATTGATTGGTAATGTTAATCTTTAAGAATAGTTTTAGAAAAATTTGGAAGTCTAAGGGAAGATTTTTATCGTTAATACTTATTGTTATCTTAGGAACATCTTTCTTTGCAGGAGTTAGAGAAACTGCCAGTGATATGATTAAAACCTTAGATAATTATTATGATGAGACTAATTTATATGACTTTAAAATAGTTAGTACAATGGGACTTACAGATGATGATATTAAATCATTAGAAGAGATAAAAGGTATAGAAGAAGTGGAAGGAACATACTCAATTGACACTCTAATAGATGGTAATGCTGTTAAAATTAGTGCTTTATCTGATATTAGTAAAGTGACATTGGTTGATGGAAAAATGCCTAAAAAAATAGGTGAGTGTCTTGGAGAAGAGGGATACTATAATATAGGAGATACTATTAAAATAGAAGATGATACTTATCTTAATAATAACACTTATAAAATAGTAGGAACTGTTAATAGTAGTAGTTATATTTATGAAAATAAAGGTATATCGACAGTAGGTGATGGAAAACTTGATAGTTTAATTTATGTGCCTAAAGATAATTTTAAACTTGATTATTATACAGAAATATATTTAGTAGCGGAAGGTACTAAGAATGAATTATCTTATAGTGATAGTTATGATGAAATAATAGAGAAAGTTAATAAAAAATTACAGGAATTAAAGCCTTTAAGAGAGACAGCAAGATATGAAGAGATACTTAAAGAGGCGATGGATAAAGTAGTTAATGCTGAAAATGAACTTGCTAAAGTAAAAAGTGAAAATGAAAGTAAGTTTAATAATGCTTTGACGGAGTTAAATTCTAATAAAATAAAACTTGATGAAGGATTAGAAGAATATAATAGTAATTTATATACTTTAAATAAAACTAAAGAAGATACAGAGAAAGAAATAAATAATGGCTTTAATGTTTTAAATAATGCTAAGAGTGAATTTAATAATGCCTTAAATATGGCAGGTCTTACAGTAGATAGTTTGCAACCTACACTTGATACGATTAATACTAATATAAGTAATTTAGAAAAACAGTTAGAAGGAATTGATTCAAGTGATAGTTTATATGAAACAATTAATGCTAGACTTAATGAATTAAAGAGTAATAAATCTAATATAGAGACTTTGATTAATACAAATAAGACTATAACTGAACAAGAGACTACCTTAAATACTTCTTTAAGTACTTGGAATAGGGAATATAATAATGCTCTAAAAGAATTAAATAGTGCTAAAAAAGAAATAGATGAGGGCTATATTGAGTTAGAAGAAGGTTATGATGAATATAATACTAACTATAATCTATATTTAGAAGAAATATCTAACTACGAGACGGAGATAAATGATGCTAAAGAAGAAATACAAAATATAGAAAAACCTGTTTGGTACTTATTAACAAGAAGTGATTTAACAGGTTATACATCATTTTATGAAAGTGCTACTAAAGTAGATTCTATCGCTGCTGTATTTCCAATATTCTTCATTCTAATAGCATTCCTTATGGCTTTTAATACGATGAATAGAATGATAGAAGAAGAACGTAGTGAGATAGGTGCCTTTATCTCTTTAGGTATTAGAAAATCAACCATTTCCTTTAGTTATCTTTTATATGTATTTATCGCTTGTATTTTAGGACTTGTTATAGGCTTAAGTGTTGGATATACTTTAATACCAAGAATACTTTATACTGTCTATGCCGCATCCTTTACAATACCAAAATTATCTACTTATGCTAACCCATATGCTTGTCTAATCATTGTCTTAACAACAATTGTCTTAATGAGCTTAGTAGTATTTATTACTCTTGTTAAAGACTTTAGATTAGCACCTGCTACTATTCTAAGACCAGCTTCTCCAAAAAATGGTAAAAAGATATTATTAGAGAGAATTAAACCATTCTGGAGACATTTATCCTTTTCTTGGAAGATAACCTTACGTAATTTGTTTAGATATAAGAAAAGAATCTTCATGACTGTATTAGGTATTGCCGGATGTACTGCTTTATTATTAACTGGATTTGGTATTAAAGATAGTTTAAGTGACTTATTAGATATCCAATATGGTGATATTATTCATTATGATGCCACACTTGTTTTAAATGATGATGTAAATAAAGATGATGTTAATAAGAGTTTATCTCTTAATAATTTAACAAATTATACAACTACTAATATATCTAGTTTTACTTTTAAAGCGAATAATAAGAATTTGGATTTTACATTGATTGCCTTTATGAGTAATGACAAAATTAATGACTATGTAACCTTAAAATCACTTGATGGCAACACTTTAAACTTAAGTGATGATGGAGTTATTATTACAGAGAAAATGGCAGAGTTGTTAGATGCTAAAGTAGGAGAGAATATTAGTATTAGAAATAGTGATAATCGCCTATTTATCGTTAAAGTAAGTGGTATTACAGAAAACTATATAAGTAACTTTATGTATATGAATAGTACTTATTATGAAGAGATATTTAATGATGACGAGTTTAATAGTTATATTGTTAATTTAGATGGCTCTATTAATAAAGAAAAACTATCTAATAATTTATTAGATACAGGATACTTTGGAGCAATACAGTATACAGAAGATAATATGGATATGTTTAATGATATTATCGCTGGTATGAATAATATAGTTTATCTAATAATCGCTTTTTCAAGTTTTCTTGCTATAACAGTTTTATACAATCTTACAATTATTAATATCAATGAAAGGAAAAGAGAAATAGCGACCCTAAAAGTATTAGGATTTAGGGATAAGGAAGTATCTAGTTATGTCTATAGAGAGACTATTATTTTAACTATAGTAGGTATAATTGTAGGAATATTCTTAGGTTTTTCTCTAAATACCTTTATCTTAATGATAGCAGAGACTGATGAGATTCTATTTATAAAAATAATTAAACCATTAAGTTATGTTCTATCATTTATAATTATTAT
>CALVVD010000029.1 GCA_944363745.1 uncultured Bacilli bacterium
AAGAAGAAATAAATAGATGCAGATGTGGTCACCTACACAGCATGCAACATCGGTAATATCGTTAGAGCGAGATGTTATGAGAAATCTATCGGGGTCTTTAGGACATGGCGAGTTTTACATAGTTATTATATATGTACCTGAGAGGACTTATATATTCCTAAGTCTAAAAGGTTTAAAACACCAATAGTAAAAGGTAATGAATATACAAGGACTTGGTTAACCCAAGATATTCAAAAGATATATAAGTAGTCGGACTAGTCCATAGTAGTGAAGAAATGAGTAACGACCATGGAGCGAAGGGACTAGCATATAAATTGCCTAATATATGAAATAATTTCTTATGCATGACATAATGAAGAAGTATAAAATGATTATATTAGATATGTTGAATAATTTATATGAAGAGCCTATAGCCTTAATAGGGCACGATTGGTTCTGTGAGGGGCACTGAGGCAAGCCTTTCACTAAAGAAAGAGAGGTGGAGTCGAGACGTGCCTACTCGACATAGTAATGAAGAAAAGTGATAAATATAGAGAAATACTTAGTGAGTTAACAATAAATAATTTTGACTATATTAAAGATAAATATAATTATACCCAAAGTGAAATGTTAGGATTATTAGATTTTGGTAAAAGAACAGATTGTTTTTTAGATAAAAGGGAGATGTTTAACAATTTACTTTTAGAAAAACAATTTCTATTAGAATTAAATGAATCTAAAGTAGGTTTAATAAGTGATACTCATATAGGTAGTTATAAAGATAACTTTGACTATATTAATGCAGCTTATAATAGATTTGATTTAGAAAATATTGAAACAGTTTTTAATCTTGGAGATTTTTTTGATGCTTTTAATGAGCAAAAGGGCTATACTAAACAAGAAATAAATACTATTTGTACTAAACAAATCCAAAGAGCATATGATTTATATCCTAAAAATAAAAAAACTTATATAATATTTGGCAATCATGATGAACTATTTAGAAAAGCAGGTATAGATTTAAGAAAAGAGTTAAATACTAGTTATTTAATTCCTTTAGGATATGGAGGATGTTATATAAAAATATATAATTATAAAATATTTTTAGAACACGAAGTAAAATCATCAAGATTAGTACCACCTTTATATAACTATGATGCTATAATTGGAGGACATTCGCATTTCTTTAAATATAAAAGTACAAGGAATCACTTAAAAATAACGAGTTGTTGTGATATTCAACCTAATGGCTATTTTAATGACTTATACTATCCTGGTTTTGCTACTTTAAATGCTGAATCTAATTTAACTGTTAATGGTTATACTTTTAGAAATAATGATATAAAAGAAGTAATTAAAGTAAAAATAAAAGACTAGAAATTCTAGTCATTTTCACATATAGCACCTAAGCTTTCATAAACACTTTTAATATCACTAACTTTAATCTTACCATCTTTTATTAACTGTCCATTAGCAGAATCAATTTCAAGTAATTTATCAGTATCTACTTTCTCATAATTAATATCAACAGTAGAAGTTAATTTATTATCGTTAACTTCAACATCATACTTATAATAATCTACATCTTTATATGGACTATATAAAGATTCAATTTGACTTTTATAACTATTTAAAATATCTTCACTATCAGTTTCTATTGTTTCAACACTTTTAACTCTAGTAACATAATCTCCATCATAAGATACACTATACTTAAGATTAGTCTTAATATTGTTTTGATTCATACTTCTTGTACATGTCATTAAGTTTCCACTTTCTTTACTACAACCAGTAATTAATACTAAAAAAATAAAAATACCACTAAATAATAAAATCTTCTTTTTCATAATTCCTCCTACTATTAATTTATCACTTTTATTAGAATTTTACTACAACTTTCGACAAAAAAATAAGAAAATATTTGTTAAATTAATACTGGTGATAATATGACGAAGAGTTTTTTTATAACAATGATAGTGGCTATACTTTTGGGATCAGTTCTTGGTAACTTTTTATTCGAAAAATATAAATTAGAAAGTACTGAAGTAGTAAAAGAAGTAAATAGTCTTTATTTTGTAATGGAAGGAAGTTATTCTAATTTAGATCAAGCTAAAAAGGCAACTGAGGATATTGAAGTTAAGTTAATTACTAAAGAAGATGCTAATTATGTAGTATATCTTGCTATTACTAAAGATAGTAATAATTTAGAGAAGTTAGAAAAACTTTATAAAGATTTAAATATTAATACCACTATAAAAACTATGAGTATTTCTAATAAAGAGTTTTTAGCAACTTTAGAGCAGATGGATTTATTACTTAATAATACTAAAGAAAATGAGGAGATTTTATCTATTAATGAAGTAATACTTGCTAATTATCAAGAATTTGTTTTAGAGTAAAAAATTAAATACTGTATAAAATATAAATAGGGGGTGTTAATTTGACTATAAAAGATATACCAGAAACAGAAAGACCACGAGAAAAGATGAGAAAAAAAGGAGCAGAGAGTCTTTCTACTAGTGAGTTACTTGCTATTATTCTTCAAGGAGGAGTAAAAAACGTTAATGCTAATGAACTTGCTTTTGAACTTCTAAAAGAAATAGGAAACTTAAAGAACTTTCTTAATTTATCTTATTTAGAACTTATAAAAATAAAAGGAATAGGACCAGTAAAAGCTGCTAAAATATTAGCGACAGTAGAACTTGGTAAAAGAATATTTTTAGGTGAAGAAGAAGTAAAAATAAAATTAAAAGATCCACTTAGTATTTATAATTATAGTAAATCATTTTTTTATGGAGTTAAACAAGAATGTTTTTATGCTCTATATTTAGATAGTAAAAAGAATTTACTTGCTTCTAAATTATTATTTAAAGGAACAATGACTAAAAGTAGTGTTCATCCTAGAGAAATATTTAAAGAAGCATATAAGACTAATGCAACTTATATTATTTGTTTACATAATCATCCATCAGGAAATGTTAATCCTAGTCCTAAAGATATAGAGTTTACTACTTATTTAGTTAAATTAGGTATGCTTCATGGTTGTCTTATTTATGATCATTTAATTGTTAGTGATGACAAATATTATAGTTTTTTAGAAAATAATTTACTAGAATAATTGAAAAAAAACAAACAAAAAGGTATACTAAGATTTGAAAGGAATATTAATATGTATAGAAAAAATAAAAAGAGAAAGAAAATTATAATAATTATCATTGTCATTTTTTGTTCCTTTTTTATTTTATTTTACTCACTTTCATCAAATAGAAAACAATCTGTTATAGAAAGTTATTTAAAGGATGCATCAGCTTTAATAATGAAAGTAGTAATGTTACCATTTACTTCTTTAAATGGAGAAAAAGGAGAAGATTTGACTGAAAGTTACATTATTCAAAAAAATTTAAATGTACATCTTGAAGAAGAAATAGAACAATTACGAGATACTTTAGATTTAAATCAAACTTTAACGGGTTATGATATTGTAAATGCTACTGTTATTACTAGAAATAAAGGATATTGGTATCAAACACTAACAATAGATAAAGGTAAAAAAGATGGTTTAAAAGAAAATATGGTCGCTATTACGAAAAATGGACTTATTGGAAAAATAGAAAGAGTTACTAATTATTCTAGTGAAATAAAATTAATAACTGCCAATGATGTAAATAATAAAGTATCTGTATCTATTGCCACTACAACAGGAGAGACTACCGCTATTTTAAGTGGTTATGATAAAGATAGTAATTTAGTTCAAATCAGTGGTGTTGATAGTAGAGTAGAGATAAATATTGGTGATGTTGTGACAACTAGTGGTTTAGGAGGAATGTTTCCAAGAGGAATATATATAGGAGAAGTTGAAACAATTACTAACGATAAATATGGTTTAAGTAAAACTTTAGGTATTAAAACTAATCAAGATTTTAATAATATTCACTATGTTACTATTCTTAAGGAGGAAAGCAAGTGATATTTCAAATAATAATAGTTATAATATCTTTTTTCCTAGATGGTATTCTTACTAATTATCTTCCTTTTATGATAAATGATTTATCTCTATTTACTCCTTATTTTACAATTGTAAGTCTTATTATTATTTGTCCTTTTTTTAAAAAAGAGATTAATAAATATTATATATTAGTTGGTATAGTAGGATTTTTATATGATTTATTCTATACTAATTTATTATTTGCAAATACTATTTTCTTTTTACTATTATCTTTAATAATAGTTTATCTATATAAAAAGTTAGAGTCTAATATGTTAACAACTTTATTCTTTATTATTTTAATAATAGTTATTTATCAACTTATATATGCTTTATCTTTATTAATCTTTAACGTTGTTCCTATAAATATTAATAATATTATTTACTTAATAGGAAATAGTTTAATACTTAATATAATCTATGGTGAAGTGCTTTACCTAATTTGTAAATATTTACCTCATAAAAGACATATTAACTAATGTCTTTTTTTAAATCTTTCCTCATATAATTTAATAGTATGGAGGATAGATATGGTTGAGTCAAAATTTTATCAAAAGAAAAATACAAATAATAATAGTAGTATTAAAAAGATTATAAAAAATACAATTACTAAAATTTTATTAACTATTATAGTTACTTTAATTCTTTTAATAATTTTTAAAACTAATAGCGATTTTAAAGCTATGTTTAATAAATATGTTTATAATACATCATTACCTTTTACAGATTTTAAAGAATTATATGATAAATATTTTTTAGGTAAAAAAAATAAGGAAACAACACAAACCTTTGTTGAAAAAATAACTTATTCTGATAAAAGTTTATATGAAGATGGAGTAAAACTAACTGTTAGTAATAATTATTTAGTTCCTGCAATAGATAGTGGAATTGTAGTTTTTATAGGTGATAAAGATAAATACGGTAAGACAGTAATTGTACAACAAGTAAATGGTGTAGATGTTTTTTATGGAAATATAAATAGTAATGTTAATATGTATGATTATATAGAAAAGGGTAGTTTAATAGGAGAAGCGATAGATAATAATATTTATTTAGCATTTCAAAAAGAAGGAAACTTTGTCAGTTATAAAGACTATCTTAAATAAAATATCTATAGATAAGAGTTGCTATATATTTATTATACTTGCTCTTTTATCAGCACATTTTCAAATGCTTTTAATAATATCTTTCCTTCTTTTAATTCATGAATGTGGTCATTTCTTTACTGCCCTTATTTTTAAATGGCCAACTGAAAAAATAGTCTTTTATCCCTTTGGAGGAGTCTCTAAGTTTTCTCATGCTATAAATTGTTCTTTAAAAGAAGAAATATTAGTTTTATTAATGGGTCCTATTATGCAACTTATTTTTTATTATTTCTTAACAAATGTAGATATATTTACTAACTATTATAGTAGTATAACAATAATTAATTATAGTATCTTAATTTTTAATCTTTTACCTATCTATCCTTTAGATGGAGGAAGACTTCTACATTGTTTTATTTGTTATTTTACTTCTTATAATTTAAGTTTTAAAATAATTTATTTTATATCATATCTTCTCTTGTTAATAATTATCTTGTTATTTATTTATAACCCTAGTATTAATCTTCTCTTAATATTTATTATTCTAATTATTAAACTGTTAAAAGAACAGAAATTAACAAACTATTATAAAGAAAAATTTTTATTAGAAAGATATTTATATAAATATAATTTTAAGAAAAGTAAAATTGTTACTAAGGAAAATAATTTTAAAAGAGATTATCATCATTTATTAAAAATAGGCCAAAAATATCTTTTAGAAGAAGAATATCTAAAAAATAAATACAAAAATAATAGCTAATAATTGTTATAGATGTTATAATGATATAGACATGATAAAGGAGAGAGAGTTATGCAAGATTTTATATTAACTATTATGAATCAATTTGGCTATATTGGTGTATTCTTATTAATTGCTATAGAAAATGTTTTTCCGCCTATACCATCAGAAGTAATACTTTTATTTGGTGGCTTTATGACTACTTATACTAAATTAAATATTATTCTTATGATAGTAGCAGCGACATTAGGTTCTTTACTAGGAGCGATAATTTTATATTATATTGGTAAAATATTTAATAAAGAAAGATTAAAAAAAATTATAAGTGGTAAGATAGGTAAAATATTAAGATTAAAGGCAAAAGATATAGATTATGCTGATAAATGGTTTGATACTAAAGGTAATAAGACTGTATTCCTCTGTCGTTTTATTCCCATTGTTAGAAGTTTAATATCTATTCCTGCTGGTATGAGTGAAATGCCTATCCCTAAGTTTTTAGTTTATACAACTCTAGGATCATTAATTTGGAATAGTGTCTTAGTAGTAATAGGTAATAAAGTAGGAGAGAACTGGACTGATATTTTGGGTATTATGGATAGATATTCTCATGTTGTTTTAATTTTACTTATAATTATCTTTATAGCATTTGTTGTTTATTGGTTTGGCTTTAGAAAAAAGAATAAAAAAATAAGTTAAATGTATTTTAAACACTTAACTAAATAATTATTCTTTTTTGTTTTGTTTATAATTTCTATATATTTATATTTACCATATCCTCTAATACTAAAAATATCATTTTCTCTAAATTGATATGAGTTATTAGTTAAAATTTGGTAGTTTAAAATAATTTCTTTATTATTAATCATATCTTTAACAACTCTTCTAGATAAGCCTGTTAGTTTAGATATTATTAAATCGACTCTATTACTTTTAACATTTACTATTATTTCTTTATACTTTCTCTTATAATCTTTTAAATAATCAAGAGGTAATTCTTCTAATGATATATTAATATTTTTAACTTTAGTAAAATAATTTGAAATATAATTATTTATAGATTCTAAAATATAGAAATAATAATTATTATCATCGACAATAATATCTCCTAACATTTCTTTTTTAATATTTAAAGAAAGGATACTTCCCATAATATCTTGGTGTCTTAATTTCTCTTTAGTAATTATTTTAAATAAACTAACTTTAGGCTTTATATCTCTATAAATAATTATTCTTTCTGTATCTTCATAAGGTTTAAATATATTAATATGATTCTTAAAATTTTTAGTTATTTCTTTTTCTAAATTAGGATCTAAAAAGAAAGTAGGTTCACCTCTATTTAATCTATCAATATTTTTTTTTGCTTCATACATAACAATCACACAATTATTTTATCATATATTTATTTTTTTTGAAATTTATTGTATGATTATATTGGTGATAATATGTATGATGTAATAATAATAGGAGCAGGGCCTGCAGGACTTTTTTCTTCTCTTTATCTTGCTCGTAATAGTAAGTTAAAAGTATTACTTGTTGATGAAGGTAAATTTACAAGAAAAAGAGTTTGTCCTATGAATTCTAAAGGTATTCCTTGTACTAATTGTAATCCTTGTAATATTTTATCAGGATATGGTGGTGCAGGAACATTTTCTGATGGTAAGCTTAATTTTATTCCTAAGTTAGGTAAAACAGATTTATTTAAATATATGGATAAAAGTGATGCTTATAAATTAATTGATGAAGTAGAAGAAATATTTAATGAATTTAATATGGATAATAAGACTTATCCAACTAATATGGAAGAAGCGAAAGAGTTGGATGAGAAAATTGCAAGAGCAGGTGCTAATCTATTAATAATTAAACAAAAACATTTAGGTAGTGATTATTTACCTAAATATATTGAAGATATAGAAAATACTTTAAAAGATTTAGGAGTTACTTTACTTGATAGTTTTAAATGTAATGATATAAAAAAAGAAAAAGATTATTATGTTGTTTCTTCTAAGAATAAAGAATATAAAACTAAAAATGTTATTGTCGCTCCTGGTAGAACAGGTGCTAAATGGGTTCAGGAGTTAGCAGATAAGTATAATATTCCATATACATCACAAAGTATTGAAATTGGGGTTAGAGTAGAAGTTAGAAAAGAAATATTAAGAAGTATTACTGATATTATCTATGATCCTACAATATTTATTAAAACACCAACATACGATGATGAAATCAGAACATTTTGTACTAATCCAGGAGGTTTTGTAGCGAAAGAGAATTATTATGGTTATATTTGTGTAAATGGTCATGCCTTAAAAGATGTTAAGTCAGCTAATTCTAATTTTGCTTTTATTTCTAAAGTTAATTTAACAGAACCTGTTACTAACACTAGAGAATATGGTGAGTCTATTGCAAGACTATCTAATACTTTAGGTGGAGGGAAGCCTATTTTACAGACTCTTAAAGATTTAAAAAGAGGAAGAAGAAGTACTAAAGATAGAATTAAGAAAAACTATGTAGAGCCAACACTAAAAGACTATACAGCAGGTGATTTAGCTTTAGCTTTGCCTCATCGTATTATTACTAATATCTTAGAAGGCCTTGAAGTCTTAGATAAAATAATACCTGGGGTTAATAATGGAGAGACACTTCTATATGGACCTGAAATTAAATTCTTTAGTAATGAGATTACTACTGATAATAATATGAAGATAGATAAAGAAAATATTTATTTTGTAGGAGATGGAGCGGGTAAAGCTGGTAATATTGTCGCTGCTGCTGCTACTGGTTTGATTGCTTCTAAAGATATAATTGAAAGGATGGAAAAATGAAAGAGTATATGAAGGGATATATAAAAGATATTGATGAAAAAATAAAAGCTAATCATAAATTTAGTAATGAAGAGATAGATGATTTTCTATTTAAAATGAGTTTATTTCAAAAAGAAAGAATAATTCATTTAGTTATAACACTAACTTATGTTTTCTTTACTATCCTTTTCTTATTTTTAACTAAGTATATCTTTGCTATGTTTATAGTATTCTTTATTCTTTTAATCTTTGATTTGTGTTATGTCTATCATTATTTCTTTTTAGAAAATAGTGTCCAATATATGTATAAACAGTATGATAAAATGAAAAATAGTAGTATAATTAGAAAGAATAGAAAAGAGGGATAAAATGAATTTACAAGGGAAAATCGCTGTTGTAACAGGTGGGGCGATGGGTAATGGTAAAGGAATTGTAGAAGTTTTACTTAAATATGGTGCTTCTGTTGTTATTTTAGATAAGTCACCTGAATTAACTAATACTGTTAATGAATTAGGTACTAAAGGATATAAAGTATTAGGTATTAATGTTGATATTAGTAATAAAAATGCTATGAATCAAGTAGCAGATATTATAAAGAAATATTATGATCATGTTGATATCTTAGTAAATAATGCTGGTATTTGTAGATTAGAAACATTTGAAAATATGACTGATGAATTACGTGATTTACATTTAGATATTAATATTAAAGGACCATGGAATGTTACTAAGGTGTTACTTCCTATGTTAAGAAGTAGTGGAAAAGCTAGTATTATTAATTTATCTAGTGTAACAGGAGAAATGGTTGCAGATTCTGGTGAGGTTGCTTATGCAACTACTAAAGCGGCTTTAATTGGTTTTACTAAAGCCCTTGCTCGTGAAGAAGTAGATCATAATATTAGAGTTAATGCTATACTTCCTGGTTATATTAGAACACCTATGGTTGACTCTATGGCTAAAGAGACAAATGCAAATGATCCAGAAAGTGTTATTAATGGTATTGCCAAAAGTATTCCTATGAAAAGATTAGGTACACCACAAGAGATAGGTGAATTAGTTTGTTTCCTTGCCAGTGATTCATCTAGTTATATAACAGGAACTAGTATCGTAATAGATGGTGGTTCAACTTTACCTGAAACTGTTACAATGGGAGTATAACAAAAAAGAAACTTATCACTAAGCTTCTTTTTTTAAATTATTCTCAAGTATTGTTAACATTTCATTTTTCATCTCATCAGTTGCATTATTCCAAAT
>CALVVD010000030.1 GCA_944363745.1 uncultured Bacilli bacterium
ATTTATCTCTTCCTTTTCATTATTATCTAAACTATGAGTTCTTTCTACTATTAATTTATCGCCTACAAGTATTAAAGCACTACCAAAATCTTTTAACTTATATGAAGTATAACACATATCAAATTTAATATTATTATTTCTTAATTTAAAATTCTTCCCAAACTGTACTCCTTCTTCTGATAGAGGAGGATTATTTTTATTACCAATATCATCTTCTTTAAAACTTTTAACTAGATAAATCATTATTTATACCATTGTCTCTCTAAATCTTTATTATATTGTAAAAAGTAAGTACGATAATCTTTATTATTGCTACCAAGTTCTTTAGAAGAAGATGCTCCCCCTACTAAATATCCATCACTAGTAACTATAACATCACTAAAATAATCAATTCCTTCGCCATTCTCTTTATTATTAGCTTCTTTCTCTAAATCAGTATTATACTTAGCAATAATACCCCGATAATCTAAATAATTATAAGTATCAGTAGACTTCTCTTCATCTTTTTTATATGTATGACCAACAACTATTAAATTATTACCATCACTAACTATCTTATTAAATCTAGCCGCATTATTTTTTGCAAAAGTAACTTCATCTAATACTTCACCATCACTATTGTATTTAACAATTAACCCTTCTGTAACTTTATCTTCATCTTTAGCATCAATATTGATAGTCTTAGAACCTGCTACAAAGAAATCATCTTTAACTTTAACAATAGAACTAAAACCAACTGTATCAGTATATTCATAAGTCTTAGTATAAACCTTTTCCCCATCTAATGTGTATTTAGCAATTAAACCATAACGTGTAGCATCCTTACCAACTAAATAAATATAATCTCCATCTATAAGAGCATCATTAAAAACACCTGATTTACTACCACCATAATTTACTCTCCAAACTTCATTAAGATTAAAATCATATTTAATCATCAAAGCACCACCATCAGGATCATTACCAATAACCATATTCTGTAAAATACTTTGTCCTACTACAATAAAACCATCATCAAGAAGCAATACTTTATTAAATGTTGTATCACCCGCTATTTGTACACTTTTAGTATCAACTTGTTTACCTTCTTTATCATATAAAACAATCAACCCATCAGTAGCATTATCTTCAACTTGTTGTTTATCATATTGTGCACCACCTACAGCAATATAACCATTTTTATACTCTACAACATCACTAAAGTATGAAGCATAACCCTTAGTATATGCACTTTCAAACTCTACTTCAAAGTCATTATTATATTTAGCAAATTTAGCCTTATTGTATTCTTTTTGATAAGAATTAAACTTACTATTCTTGAAATCACTATTACCAGCAACCAAATAACCATCTTTAACCTTATCAAAAGAATTAAGAGTATCACTATAAATAATAGATTTACTTCTATTATAATAAGATAATCCAATATATCCAAGTTCAATAACAATTATAGCAATACATAAAACAATAATAACCCTTAACCATTTAACAATTCTTTTTTGATCAGGTCCTAAATTATTCTTTTTATTCTTCTTCATCACTACCTCCAAAACAAATAATAAAGTATTTCTTCTTACCACGTCTAACTACAACATATTTTTTATCTATAGCAATATCGCTATTAACAACAAAATCTAAACTATTAACTTTTTCCCCATTAATACTAATACTATTATTACTAACAAACTCACGAGACTCTCTTTTACTACTACAAATACCTGTATTAACAAGAAAATCTACTATATTCATCTCTTCTTTTATAGTAATTTTATCAAGACCTTTAAAAGCCATCTCTATCTCTTTACTAGTAAGATTTTTAATATCTCCACTAAATAAAGACTCACTAATCCTAACCGCTTCATTATAAGCATCACTACCATGTATAAAAGTAATAACTTCTCTTGCCAAAGCTTTATGAGCAATACGCATTTCAGGATGTTCATTCTGTTCTTTTTCTATTTTTTCAATCTCTTCTTTACTTAAAAATGTTAAGAATTTCAAATAATCTATTACTTTAGAATCCTCTGCATTAATTAAAAATTGATACATCTCATAAGGAGTAGTCTTATCTTTATCTAACCAAATCGCTCCTCCTTCACTTTTACCAAACTTCGTTCCATCAGCTTTAGTTAAAAGAGGCATTGTAAAGGCATAAACCTCTTTACCAGTTTTCTTACGAATCAAATCAATCCCAGCCGTAATATTACCCCATTGATCTTGACCAGCGACTTGTAGTGTACAGCCAAACTCCCTATTAAGATGTAAATAATCTAAAGCCTGTAATATCATATAAGAAAACTCTGCATAAGTAATACCAGAATCAAGCCTTCTTCTAACGATATCTTTATCAAGCATATAATTGATATTAAAATATTTACCATAGTCTCTTAAGAAATCTATTACATTAATATCTTTAATCCAATCAAAGTTATTAACAACCTTAAAGTCCTTATCTCCTCTTGCAAATAACTTTTCAGCTTGTTCTTTTAAGCAAAGAAAATTATGATTTAACTCTTCCTTACTAATCATAGGTCTTTCACTAGTAGGACGAGGATCCCCAATAAGACCAGTCGCACCACCTACTAAAAGTATTGGATGATGTCCAGCTTCCTTCAAACGTCTTGCAATTAAAAACGATGAAAAGTGTCCAATATGCAAACTATCTGCAGTAGGGTCTGTTCCAATATAAAAAGTAAGACCTCCTTTATTTAGTTTATCAACAAGTTCAGGACTAGATACATCTTTAATTAAGCCTCTCCATTTTAATTCTTCATATAATGTCATTTTATCCCTCCTATTTTCTTAACTTTATCTTCTCCACAATAATATCGATAAACATCTTCACCACTATTTAAAGACATTTGTGTAACTCCATCAAATACTGCCTCAATAGCATTACCATAAGTTTTCCAAAACTCTTTATCGTCTTTTGGATGTTTTAAATCAAAGTCACCTTCTACTTTAATAACAGCAGAACTAATTTCCTCTTCATAGTCATGGCAAAAATGTTCTACACTTACATCAGATGGAAAAAAGTAATCTTTTTTATCTAACAATAACATAGTTAATAATTTATCAGGTGTTAACTGTAATTTTCCTGTACTCCTATAACTATTACATTCCCTATTATATAAATCAATTAAACTCATACTACCACTTCCACAAAAAATTATAAAAAAAGTCCCTATAAACTAAGGACGAGCTAAAACCCGTGGTACCACCTTATTTCATAGAAACTATGCACTCTACCTAATTAACGCTTAAGTCACGCTTTTTCTCCATCAATGTAATTTCAAAATATAATTATCTTAGTTTTCACCTACCACTAAGTCTCTTAAAGTAATTATATTTCTACTTTTAGACTTCATCAAAAAATCTATATCTAAAATATATCAAAAAAAGCATTATAAGTCAAAGTATTTATAACAATTCTCTAAATCTTTTCTCTTTATTAATATCTCCACTAGAATCAATAAAATCTATCTTAAGTTCTTCTTTAACATAATTAATATTTCTAAGTTCTAACTGTCTTAAAAGTTCTTTACTAACACCAACAGATCCATCAAAGAACTCAACATTTCCTAAAACTTTTTTAATATTATCTTTAATTAAAGGATAATGTGTACACCCTAATACTACATTATTAACCCCTTTATAGTCTTTAAGATTATCTTCTAAATATCGATCAACTTCATCCATATTACCTTTCTCTATTAAATCAGCAAGACCACTACAGGGAAGTAAAATAGTTTTATGATTATCATACTTATGATATAAAGCTAAAAATTTCTCACTTTCAAGTGTTCCCTTAGTAGCCATAACTAAAGTCTTACCTAAAGGATTATAATCATGTACCATCTTATAAGCAGGCTCTATAGCAATAAACAAAATATTAGGATACTCTTCTCTTAATCTTTTAACACATATAGCACTAGCCGTATTACATGCTAAAACTATCGCTACACAATTTAATTTTATAAAGTAATCAACGGTTTTCTTAACAATACTATAAACTTCATCTCTACTTTTATCACCATAAGGATTATTCGCGGAATCACTATAATATACAAAATGCCCTTTAGGAATAACCTTAATAATTTCTCGAAGTACAGACACTCCTCCAATTCCTGAATCAAGAACTCCTATCACAATTCATCCTCCAATCTAACTTTAACTAAATATAAACCACAAGGCTTAGCAGTAGAACCATTTTTACCTCTAACTTTACTATCAAGAATATCTTTAACATCACTAACATCTATTTTACCTGTTCCAACTTTAATTAAAGCTCCTACCATATTTCTAACCTGATATCTTAAAAAACCATTACCAACAAACTTAATATCCAAAATATTATCCTTCTCTTCAATAGATACATCATATATACATCTAACACAATTATCTTTAACTTTATTCTCAGTAACAAAAGCTCTAAAGTCATGTTCACCTTTAAATAATTGTATTGCATCTCTCATTTTCTTAACACTAAGAGGATAACAATGTTGATAAACATAATTTCTCATTATCGGATTAAACTCTCCCATATTTATATAATAATGATACTCTTTAGATAAAACATGATATCTTGCAAAATAATCATCACTTACTTCCATAACAGAATTTATATGTATCTCATCACTAACATTACTATTCAATGCCCTTTTTAACTTATAAGGTGTAATAGAAACATCTATATCTAAATGAGCAACTTGATCAAGGGCATGAACTCCTCTATCAGTTCTACTAATAGCAACAATCTTTACTTCCTTACCATTATTAACTTTAGTAGCAGCATTTTCTAACTCTTCTTGTACTGTTCTATACCCTTCTTGCTTCTGATATCCCTTAAAATTAGTCCCATCATAACTAAATCTAATTAAATAACGCATCTTATCACTTCACATTCCAATAAATATCTTTAATTAAGTCTTTAACATCTACCCTTCTAGGTAATTTAACATTTTTCTTATCTTTAACTAACATAATAAAATCTACTATCTCAGGTCTTCTAATATTATATAAAGAAATATCTTCATTATCAAAGAAAACATCTCTACTACTACCTTCAGCGATTAATTTATTATCAAAAAAGACAAATAAATAGTCAGTATATTGATATAAATAATTAGGATCACTACTATAAATAACAATAGTTCTAGCAAATTTATCTTTAAGTCTTGTAAGTATTCTCATAAGTTTATTAACACTTTTCAAATCTAACCCTCTAAATGGTTCATCTAATAAAATAACTTTAGGATTAGCTAAAAATGCTAAAGCAAATTGTAATAATTTAGTCTCACTAAAAGTAAGAGTAGAAATACGTCTATCTAAAAGATCTATTTTAAGACCTACTATTCTTAAAGAATCTTTTATTCTTTTATCAATATCATCTACTTTAATTTTTTTATATCTAATATAACTAACAAAGTATTCATAAATATTATCTACATTAAAATGATTAATAAAACTTCTTTCTATCAAAATAATATCATTTCTAAACAAATAATAATTACTTCTAAGTTTTCTAATCTTATTAAAATAAATAATCCCCTTACTATCATCTAATAAAGCTATTAATCTTAATAACTTATCTCCATTATCTCCATATATACCAGTAATATTCCCTTTAGGTATAGTAAAAGATAAATCTTTAAAATCTCTACTATTAACATGAGAAAACTTTATTTCCATAATAAATCCACCATTCCTAAAGGGCTCATATTTATTTTAGAAACTAAATTATAATACTTTAATTTTACTGACAAATCTACCATAAAAGGAAGTTTTAAACCTAATTTATTTAAAAGACTATCATCACTTAAAACCTCTAACATTTCTCCACTACTAACAATACTACCTTTATCTAAAACATAAAGAGTACTATTAATTGTATAGATAACTTCATCTAAACTAGAAGTAGAGAGTATAATTGTTAGACCAGTAGATCTTAACTGTTCTAAAATACCCATAAATTCTTCTTTTTCTAAAGGAGACAAATAAAGACAAGGATCATCTAAAAGTAATAATTTAGGACCACCAACAAGAATACTAGCAAGAAAAACTCTAAGTTTCTCATAATAATTTAAATCTTTAATTTTACTATTAATTAAATTAGATATCTTTAAATCTTTACAAATATCTTTAACTAATTTACTAATCTTATCATCATCTAATCCTAAACACTCTAAAGGATATCTAATATTTTTAAGTACTGTATCAAAATTAAATGTTATATTACCCATATAAGCGATATCTTTTAAATCCCTAATTATACTATTATCATAAATAACTTTTTTAGTATTAATAAGTCCAGAGATTACTTTAAGTAATAAACTTTTTCCACTATTATTAGCACCTGTAATTACTACAAAAGAATTAAGTGGTATAGAAATATTAAACTTCTTAAAAGGACCAATAGTTAAATTTACAACCGAAACCAAATTATTCATATTAGCCTTCTTTCTTACTTTGAATATTATAATTAATACGACAAACAAACTTATCAGGTAAAAATCTTACTATAAATTTAACTGCCTTCATCTTAAATCCTGGAATAATAATTGTTTTGCCTTTAAACATCTTCTTAACAGCATAACTTGCAACATAACTACTACTAAGGGCTTTAACTCTAAAACTAACTCCCGCTCTATTATTAAAATTAGTATTAACAGGGCCAGGACATAAAACAGATATCTGCACTTTACTTTTCTTTCTTCTTAATTCTTCTCTAATAGCAAGACTTAAACGATAAACATAACTCTTAGTAGCATAATAACTACTCATTAAAGGTCCAGACATAAAAGCAGCAGCACTTGAAACATTAAGAATAATTCCCTTATCTTTTTTAATCATATCTTTTAAATAAAATTTACATAACATATCAAGCGCTCTAATATTAACATCTAACATATTAAGTTCCGTATTAAGATCAATATCAGAAAACTCTCCAAATACCCCAAATCCAGCATTATTAACAAGTATATCTATATCATCATTATGAGTTAAGACATATAATTCTTTAACTTTCTGTACATTAGCTAAATCAACTACAACTATCTTAACTTTAACTTTACCATCAATAGTAGATTTTACCCCCTCTAAAGCTTCTTTATTTCTACCAACAAGAATTAAGTCAATCCCTCGTTTAGCAAAATCTAAGGCGATATCACGACCAATTCCACTAGATGCCCCTGTAATCATAGCCTTCAACTAAACCACCTCCAATTAACTCTATTTTATCACAGAAAAAAAGAGAATACCAGTTCTCTAATTTATTTATATTTCCAAGAAAAGAACAAATTATCATAATCAATCAAAGACAAAAATTCATTTAACTCACTATCAAGATATTGATCAACTACATAATATTCATAATTATCGAAATCTACTTGATAATTAAGACCATATTCACTTTTACTACTAGATTTAATATCTTTAACTAAAGTATCAATAGATTTATTATAATTAACAATACCTTCATCAAGCACTTCTCCCTCAATACCAACTAAAACATAACTCTTATCTTTATAAACATAAAGACTATTAGTTGGGCAACCACAAGATACATCTGTAATTTTTAATAAATAATTATCTTTACTAAAAGATACAAATAAAAGTATACAACTGATTACAAATATTGAAATAATGCTAATAATTAAAACTATCCTCTTCATTAAACACTCTCTATATATTCCATAAGTTTTAAGAATAATTTCATATGCTCTTTAGATAAACCATCACGTCTTAATTTACGAATAGCAATTCTTTTTTTCTTAATAGGCATATCACTAAATGTAATAGCAGCAATTTTCTCTTTTAAATAAGTACTAATCTGTAAATCCATTAAAATGCTATCTATATCTTCATTAATAAGTCTAACTGCATCAATCTCAATATCTTTACCCTTACAATTAAGAGTTAACTGACCAATTGTATTAACATTATTAACTTCAACTACAAAATCATTTTCTTCTATATACATAGATTCTATTTTAATTTCTTTATCATTATAATATGCTCTAACATCTTCAGCTTTCTTAGTATTTCTAAATCTAAATTTATAATTACGTCTCATAGGAGCAATGCCACTTTTACCTTCAATTGATCTAATAATAACTGTATAATTATTTTGCATATAATTGTAATCAATATCTGTCTTTAAGTAATAACCTTCTTTATAAAGAGAAGTAAGACCATCATCTTCATAAAGAGTATAAGTATTTGATACACCAGGAAAAATATGAATTTCCATATCTAAAGGAAGTCCTACATTATTAACATCACTTCTATTAGATAAAGGTATAACAGAACCAGCTTTAGCAAAAACAGGATAATCTTCTTCTTTATAGAATGATACATATTTCTTATCACCAGGAAATTTCTTACCAGTTTTAAAGTCATACCAAACTCCTTCAGGCATATAAAAACGATGTATAGTCCTATTCATAACATTATCTTTTTTAGTTAAGATAGGACAAACAAGTAATTCGCTTCCTAAAAAGTATTGATATTTATAATTATTATCATCTATTACCCATTTATATTTATAATAAAATGGTTCTATTAGCATCCTAGCATTTTTATAATAATTATAACTTTCTGTATATAGATAAGGAATTAATCTATGTCTTAAACGTAAATAATCATTAGCGATAGTCTCAGTCTTAATATCCCATCTCCAAGGTTCTCTTTTATAATAATTACCACGCGCTGCATGAAATCTTAAAATAGGGCTAAAAGTACCAAGTTCTACATATCTAATATATAACTCACTCTCTTCTATACCACCATGATTACCACCCACATCATGAGACCAAAAGGATACTCCAATATTAGCAGCAGCCATCATACTAGAAGATATTTCTTTTAATCCTTCCCAAGACACTTCAGTCTCTCCAGCATACAAAATAGGATATCTGTGAGGAGCATAAATACCATTACGACTAAGCATAATACTTCTCTTAGCAGGATTACGTCCTATATCTTTATAATTATAATGATTATAAATAAGTAATTTTAAAATATTATTATCTCCTTTATAATCATGCCAGAAAAAGTCAACTCCTAAAGACTCCAAAGGATGTAAAAAAAGTTTAAAGTATACATCTAATAATTTAGGATTCATAGGATCAAAAACAATTATTTTATCACCATTAACACCAAGATAAGAACAAGCTTGAGCATAATAAGTCTCATGAGGATAAATTCCTTCAGTTGGATCAATTTCTAAACCAAGTCTAATATTATGATTATGTAAAAAACTAGAAACTTCACTAGGATTAGGAAATAATTCTTTATTAAAAGTAAAACCTGTATGTAACCCCTTAGCTTTACCAACATCACGATAATGCCAATCTTTATCTAAAAGAAATACTGCTAAAGGTACATTACGCCTTTCAAAGTCAAAAACTAACTCCTTAACAGACTCTTCATTATAAGTAGTATTACGACTCCACCAATTACCTAAAGCATAACGAGGAATAAGTTCAGGATTACCAGTAA
>CALVVD010000031.1 GCA_944363745.1 uncultured Bacilli bacterium
AAGTAGATATGATTAATTAATTTATCAGGGTAAAATAAATCGTCAATTCTGGGATAAATTAATTCGTCAATCTACAAAAATGAGAAAAATAAATACTAGCACCCATTTACAATATGTTACCTGGGGGGGGGCAGTTTAATAGTAATTTAGTTACTTTCTTTCATTATGACTTAAAAGAATAGAGGATAATTCTATTCTTTTTTTGAGTGTAATAATGAAAGGAGTAAAATAATGAAAAAGATATTATTAGAAACAAGTTTTAGTAAGATATATATGATAATAATGGTAATAATAACTCTATTAATATTAGGAGGGTACTTTTCTTATGCGATGTTTACAGTAACAAAAGAAAAAGAAAATGCTATAAGTATAGTGACAGGTAATTTAACTTATGAGTTATTAGTGGATGATGAAGAAACAAATGCTTTAACAGTATCTGCAAATAGTAGAAAAGATTTTATAGTAACTTTATCTAACCCTAATAATAGAGTAGGAAGATTTAACTTTTATTATGAAGGAAGTTTACCTGAAGGAGTAGATATAGGGTATATAGAAAAAGAAGGAGTAAATACCCCACCATCTAGTACAGGGATAAATTTAGAGAAAGTAGACACAACAGGAAGTAGTAATACATATGTAGTAAGAGTTGCCAATACTACAAATAGTAGTGTAACAATTAATTTAGGAGTAAGTGTAGGCTTAGATTATAATGATTTAGAATTACCAGATAATGGACATTTATTAAGAAAGATAACATCAATAGGGATAGTAAAAGAAGTAATAGAAGATGATATCATGAATAGATTAAACTATGAAGATGAAGAACAGACCTTCGTTACAGGAAGTAATCCTAATAATTATATATGGTACTCTGGTAAATTATGGAGAGTAGTAAGTATAGATACAAGTGACAATAGTGTTAAGTTAGTAACCCAGTGGAATATAAGTGCAGTTCCCTATGACAATGATAGTAGTGCTTTTGAAGAAAGTTATATGAAATCTTGGTTAAATGATACAACAGTAGATGGATTTTTAGGTAATTTAAGAGAACCAGAGAAATTTATAAAGATGAATAGTAAGTGGAATGCAAGCCAGATGTCCGATACTAGTAAACCTCCTAGTGAAAATGAAGGTGGAACAATAGTAGAAGATGTTGTAGGACTTTTAAATATTTACGAATACAGTACGAGCTATAGAGGAATAAATGCTAGTAAAGGATATTTAAATAATAAAAGTTCTTGGAAAAGTTTGACTCCTTATAATTCTAGTATGACCTTTGAGATTGATATTAATGGTGCTGTATCAAATAATGGTGTAACATATTCTATAGGTATACGTCCTTCAATAAATTTAAAATCAGAAATAAAGATAGTAGATGGAGATGGCAGTAGTGATAATCCATATAGATTAGAAGGTGATAATGATGTTAATTTAGGAGGTGTAAAACTAAATACAAGATATAGTGGTGAATATATAAGTTTTGGAACAGGAGAAAATAGTCTATATAGAATAGTAAGTCATGAAACAGAAGGGTTAACAAAGATTACTAGTGCAGAACCATTAAAGGAAAATGGAACCTTTAAAACTATGACTTTTGGAGATAGTGTCTATTATTCAAGTACAAATACAATAGGAAGTTTTCTAAATGGAGAATATCTAAATAGTGGTACTTATTTAACAAGTGAACAAGTTAATATGATAGAAGATAATACTGTTTGGTACTTAGGAACAGTAGGACAAGGTAATAATTATATATTAGCAAAGTATAAAGATGTTAATATGAGTAATTTAACTACTAATATTACTACTGTAAAAGTTGGATTATTAAGATTAGGAGAATTAATGAGTTCACAATTTAGCAAAAATGCAAATAACATAGTATATTGGAATATTACACCAACGGGTAGTGGTTTGTATATATGGAGTATTAGACAAAATAGTGGAGCCTTTGTTTTTCTTGCCTCAAATGCATATGGCATCAAACCAGCTTTTAATCTAAAATCAAATGTGATAATAACAGGAGGAGATGGCACCCTACAAAACCCATTCACTCTAGCCCTTGAATAAAAAAATTATCTATTCTTATGCTAGAAAAATAAAGTACTTTTATTGTAAAAGTACTTTTTTCTTGGTATAATTTAAACTAGAAAGAAGGGTTGATAGTTATGAACTTTAAAACACTATTAAAAAATGAACATTTACTATCAATCCTTCATAATGTCTTAATGAATGAAACTACTAAAAATAAAGTATCTAATGCCTCTATTAATGGAGAAAGTTATAGTTATAATAGATATTCTCTATTAATAACAATGGATATAGTAATTAAATATAAAATTATAATTAATGATGATATTTATAATAATTATTTCTTAAATAAACTAGATACTATTACTAATAATTATAATAATCACGAAGACTTAATCATTAAAGGTAACTCTTTACTAATTGATTTAGTCTCTAATAAATTAAATGTAACTACTACTAAAGCTGAAAATAAAAAAGAGATACTTAAATATATCTATGATAAATACATAGTTAATGGTTACTGCTTCCATAGTTTTCCTTCTATCTTTAAAGAAAAAACAGAAGAAGTAGGATTAACCCAGGATATAGATATTAAAGAGTTAAATGATTTAAAGAAAATAGACTATATTTTTTCTAATCATAACTATAAAAATATTATATCAAGAGACTTAAAAGAGAAAAGTAGAGCGATATATATAACAGATTCCCCTGCTATGGCTTATTACTATGCTTTTAGAAGCCCTGAATATATGGCTGAGATTACTTCTCTTAGTAAATATTATAATTACCTTAAAGACTATAATAAAGACGCTTTTTATCTTAAAGACTATCATAAATGTAAAAGTAATTTAGCATCTCTTTGTTCTCATGTTAATATGACTACTAAAGAAGAAGCAACTATTCTTAAAACCTTTGATAAAAGATGGAAAGCTCTTAATTTATCTGAGTCCCTTCCTTGTATTGCCTTTATTAAAAGAAGTGATTTAGCAAAGGATTATTTATCTAATATCGATGATATTATTAATAGTGTCGATACTATAGATTTAAATATCTTAGTATCTAAAATTACTGATAGTAAGTATCCAATTATAAAAAGATATAGTAATATTAATTCTTTAGATTTAACTGTTATTACTATGCCTAGTTATAGAGAAATAAGGAATAATAAATTTATAATTAAAGATAAACCTAAAACAGTAGTAGCACCTATTACTAGAGAAGCTTATCAAGAAGAAAAAGTCAAAAAAGAAGGATTCAACTTTAATTATAAAAATGCTTTTAGTTATGGAAATGCCAATGTAGTTGCCTTAACAGGACTTCTCTTAATAACATTAGGTATGACTTTAACTATAATTATAAATGTATTAGGAGGTTAACATGAAAGATATTAAAATTGTATTTATGGGTACACCTGACTTTGCAGTACCAATTTTTAAAGCACTTGCCGAAAATTATAACGTCGTTGCCGTTGTTACTCAACCAGATAAAAAAGTTGGCAGAAAACAGATATTAACACCTTCTCCAATTAAGAAAGCTAGTGCCTTATATAACATTCCAGTATTGCAACCAGTAAAGATAAGAGATGAATATGATAGTGTCTTAAAATATGAACCAGATATGATAGTAACATGTGCTTATGGGCAAATACTACCTAAAGAGTTACTTAACTATCCTAAATATAAATGTATTAATGTTCATGCTTCACTACTACCTAAACTAAGAGGAGGCGCTCCTATTCATCATGCTATTATGGATGGCTATGATAAGACTGGTATAACCATTATGTATATGGATGTTAAGATGGATGCCGGTGATATTATTAGTCAGGATGAGACTACTATCACTAAAGATGATACTCTAGCATCTCTACATGATAGATTAAGTGAAATGGGAAAAAACTTATTATTAGAAACTCTACCTAATATAATTAGTGGTAATATTAATCCTATTAAACAAGATGAAAATGCCGTTACTTATGGCTATAACATTACTAAAGAAGATGAGAAAATTGATTTTACTAAGACTAATATAGAAGTAGATAATAAAGTTAGAGCCTTAAATCCTACCCCTGGCGCTTATACAACTATAAATGGTAAAAGAATGAAAGTATATGATGTTATAGTAAGTGATAGATACTATGCTAAGAAAGAACCAGGAACTATTGTTGGCTTTGACAAAAATGGTATTAGAGTTGTAACAGGTGATAAAGAAATAATATTAACTGATATCGCTATTGAAGGTAAAAAAAGATGTTTAGTAAAAGATTATTTAAATGGTGTAGATAAAGAAGAATTATTAGGAGTAGTATTAAAGTGAAAGAAGAAAAGAAAGAAAATAAATATATAAAATTCTTTAAAGAATTATCTAAAAATAAAAGAGGAAGAGCCTTACTTTTCTTTCTTTTCTATATCATATTTTTTGTTATTCTAATAAGTATGATAAGAGGAAGTTATAATGAAACACCTAATTTTGATAATAATAACTCCAATATCAATGCTATTTATAAACTAGATGGAATAGAAAATGGTAATTATCATTTTACAAGAGAAGAAAATATTAATGGAGAAATAACTAATTTTACTGGAGATAAAGCTGATAATAGAATAGAAGGAGTAATGACAACTAATAATTTATTTTATAATTACTTTATCTATGATAATATTAATCTAATTAAACTAACCGATAAATATGAAGTAACAACAGATTTATATCATTTTAATAATATTACTGATGATAACATGATTGAAAATGTTATAAAAAAATCAACTCTTATTTCTAAAACAGAGTATGAAACAGGTAATACTTCTTATAATTATGAGATAACTACTAACACTCTAGATAATATTATTAATAATACTAATATAGATTTAGATATGCCTGTTAATAGTATTTCCTTAGAAACTAATGAAGATGATGAAGTAATTAAAATAACCTATGATTTATCAAGTTATGCTACTTATATTAACAATATACCTACTACAACAACTATTACTATTAATTATTCTAATTTTGACAGAATAGAAAATATAGAAATACCAGAAAATTAATTATTAATAAGAAAGTGATATTTAATCATTTTCTTTTTACTTTTTAGTATATATCAGTTATAATATTTAAAGAAAAGGAAGTGTCAAGATGTTTGAAAGCTTAGGAGATAGATTACAAAATGCTCTACATAAGATAAAAGGTTATGGTAAAATAACTGAAGATAATATCGGCGATATGATGAAAGAAATAAGACTAGCATTACTTGAAGCCGATGTTAATTATAAAGTAGTTAAAGAATTTGTTAATAATGTTAAAGAAAAGGCATTAGGAGAAGAAGTTAGAACTAGTATTAAGCCAGGAGATTTATTTGTTAAGATAGTTAAAGATGAACTAACTGAATTATTAGGAGGAGATGCTGCACCACTTAATACAACAGGAAATCCTGCTATACTTATGTTAGTAGGACTTCAAGGTAGTGGTAAAACTACAACTATCGGAAAACTTGCCAATTACCTTCGTAAGAAAAAAGGTAAGAAGCCTCTAATGGTCGCTTGTGATGTTTATCGTCCTGCTGCTATAGATCAATTAAAACAACTAGGAAAAGAACTAAATATTGAAGTCTATAGTGAAGGTAAAACTAATCCTGTAGAAATAAGTAAGAATGCTATTAACTATGCTAAAGAAAATGGTTATGACTATGTTCTAATCGATACTGCAGGACGTCTTCAAATAGATGAAGAATTAATGAATGAATTAGAAAATATTACTGAAGCAGTATCACCACAGGAAACACTTCTTGTAATAGATGCCATGATAGGTCAAGATGCTATTAATGTTATAACAGGTTTTAATGATAAATTAAAACTTACAGGAGTAATATTAACTAAATTAGACGGTGATACTAAAGGTGGAGTTGCCCTATCCGTAAGACACTTAACTAATGTACCTATTAAGTTCATTGGTACAAGTGAAAAACTAGATGGGCTTGACTATTTCGATCCAGAACGTATGGCTGGACGTATATTAGGTATGGGAGATATTATCTCTTTAGTTGAACAAGCAGAAGCTGCTATTGATGAAAAAGAAGCTGAAAAAACTGCTAAAAGAATGCAACAAGGTAAGTTTGATCTTGAAGACTTTTTAAGTACATTAAAACAAATAAAGAAACTAGGACCACTTGAAAACATCTTAAAATTAATACCAGGTGCTAAAAAGATGGGACTTACAAATGTAAATATTCCCCCTAAACAAATGGCTCATATTGAAGCGATAATTCTTTCTATGACTAAAGAAGAAAGAAGAAATCCTTCTATTATTAAAGCATCACGTAAAACCAGAATTGCTAAAGGTTGTGGATTATCAGTATCAGAAGTAAACAAATTATTAACCCAGTTTGAAAGTATGAAAAAAATGATGAAACAAATGAAAAATGGTAACTTTAAAATGCCATTTTAGGCAAATAATTTATACACTTTTTCCTAGTAAGAATATCTTAATACTAGAGGAGGAAAGTGTATGTTATTTAATAATCAAGCTATCGATATGAATTCTACTATCGATGGTAATAATAATGTCGTTGACCAAGATATGAATATTGATATTAATATGAACAATAATAGTATGGGAATGGGCCAAAATAATATGGAAGTGATGGATAGCGGGTCTCCAATCATTGAACCAACACAGGAACGTCAAATAAATAGAACCTTCGTTCATCAAGTACCTCATGTATGTCCAATCCATACAAGAATAGTTAATCATCACATTTTCAAACATACTTATTGTCCTAGATATACTTGTTGTGAAGAAAATGTTTGTTGTAATATCGATCAAGGTTCATGCTGTAACTTTCGTTAGCCAAGATTAACTTCTTGGCTTTTTACATGTTAAAAAATGTCTAATTATGTCATTTTACTTGTAAAATATTCTTTATAATTATAAGATAATAATAAGGAGTGTGATACAAGTGAATTATCCATCTATTGATAAATTACTTAATATTGTAAGTTCTAAATATGAATTAGTTCATATCGCTGCAAGACGTAGTAAAGAAATGACTAAAGATGAACACTATCAATTAGCCTTAAACCAATATAAATGTAAAAAAAATATTGGTAGAGCTTTAGAAGAAATATTAGAGGGAAAATTAAAAGTAGTTGAAAAAGAAAACTAATAAGAAACACATATCACTATTTGGTATGTGTTTTATTATTTAAATTAACTATTTAATGTGATAGAATGACTGTAGAGGGGGAATTAATAATGTTAAATGATTTATGCTTTGAAATAATAGAAACCTGTCCTAATAATTGTTTATTTTGTTCTTCTTGTTCATCTATCAATAAAAAAAGAATGATAGATTATAAAAAGTTTAAAGAAGTAATAGATTATTTTATTAGTATAGGCGGAATAAAAGAAATATCTATATCTGGAGGAGAACCTCTCTTACATCCTGAACTATTAAGAATGATTAGATATTGTAAACTAAATAATATTAAAACAGTCTTATTCACTAGTGGTATAAAACTAAGAACTAAAATGACAGAAGAAGATAAAGAAATATTAGAGTTCAATCTAAGAAAACAGTATAAGTCATATTTATCTGAAGGTGTGTCTAAAGAAGAGTTTGATATATTGATTGCAAAGCAAATGAAGATTTACTTATGGTATAATGAAAAAACTTTTGATTCTCTATCATCATCTGACTGTAAACTATTAAAAGAAAGTGGACTTGATAAAATTGTTTTTGACTTTGAAGCTTGGAACAAAGATGTATATGATAAAATTATGGGAACTAAAGATTTATTTGATTTAGTAACATTATCAATGATAAAATCAAAAAGTGCTGGACTTAATACCGATGCTCATTTCATTCCTACAAAAATTAATTACAAAGAACTCACTGATATTATTGAAATGCTTAATGTTGCAGAATTTGATGAGTTAAGCATTCTTAATTTTGTTCCCCAAGGAAGAGGTAAAACAAATGAAGATTTACTATCTTTAACAGAAGAAGAATTTAGAGAGTTTCTTGAAATCTATGAAAAATGTAAAAATGATTTTAAAGGAAATTTACGAGTAGGTATCCATTTACAAGAAGAAGATACTCATAAGTGCACAGCAGGTTTATCTAAATTAGTTATTAAATATGATGGTACAGTTTTACCATGTGCAGCCTTTAAAGAATATGATTTAAAAACACTTAATAGTATGGGAATAAAAACACCTAATATCTATACTAATTTAGAAGAAGTAAAAATACATAATGGTACTAGAAAGAAGCCTTTATGTAAAGAGTTATATCATTTTAATAAAGTAATTAAATAAGGAGACTAACTATTAAAAGTCAATAGTAATTTTATAAATTTTAATAGTTTGTTATAAATTGGAAAGAAACCCATGCCAAAAAGATTTCACAAAAGTGAAATTTTGAAAAAATCATGTTTTGATTATTTCAATAAAGACGGATCGAAATCAATGTTGTTTTTCTCAAGAGTGTAAATAACTCTAATAAGTTTTTTACAAACATGAGATAAAGCAACTCTATGGCATTTACCCTCAGAGCGTTTCTTAAGGTAGAAGTCATAAAATGTAGGTGAATATCTTAAGATAGTCATTGCAATATTCATAATTGCATATCTAAGATGACCAGAACCATGTTTAACCATCTTGCCATTATGTTCTAATGTGCCAGACTGAATAATACTAGGTTCAAGTCCAGCAAAAGCAAGCATTTTATTTTGACTAGAGAAATTAGAAATATCTCCATATTCAGATAAAATAATTGCCGCAGATATTTCACCTAACCCAGGAATGGTTAACATTCTAGGGTTAAGATCTTTGATAATTGTAGAAATTTGTTTATTTATTGGATCAATTTTTTCATTAAAGTTATTGATAATAGAGACATAAGTAGAAATAAGTAAATCAGTATTTTCATCATGATGTCCAACTGAGTTTTTGGCAAGTTCTTTAAGTTGAGCAAACTTAGCATAAGTAAACTTACCATGAGAAATACATCTAATTGAATCATAATCTTTCATTAAGGAAATGTGTTCTACGTTCTTATATTTATTTAAAATAAATAGTAATGTAGTAGAAATCATATTGTTAAAAAAAGGTTTTAATTCAGGAAAAGATTTATCTAATTCGTTGGTTAATAAAACTTCAAATTTACTTCTTTCTTTAATTAACAGTTCTCTTGATCTACATAGTGACTTTAATGTGTAAATGTTGTATAATAAACATGAATTTGGTTTGTATTGAATGGACATCAGATAATTAGCCATAGTAAAACTATCTGCTTTATCTGTTTTTGTTCTACGTAAGCTTCGAGCTTTTAAAAATTGGTGTACAACAAGAGGATTCACTTTCATAAATGAATAATCTTGATTGGTTAAAAACAATTCCAAATTCAAAGAATAATGTCCAGT
>CALVVD010000032.1 GCA_944363745.1 uncultured Bacilli bacterium
ACTGGAAGATAGTGCGAGTAAATGGAGATGGCAGTTTAAGACTTATCTACAATGGAACTAGTGCAAATCCAGATAATAGTGATTTAGCGCATTCTTATGCTGTAGGACAAGTACCATATAATCTAGAGAAAAATGATCCAAAATATGCAGGCTATACATATGATAATGGCACAGATAGTTTTATAAAGAAAGAAGTAGATACGTGGTATAAGAATGCATTAGGGAGTACAGTATATGATAGTAAAGTAACAGGAGGAAGGTTCTGTAGTGATAGTAGTGGCTATAGGGAAGAAACAATGATGGGAGGAAATGTATTTGCAAGTTTTGATAGATTAGCTCCTATATTTGGAAAACTAACGGGATTAGAAATGCAAGAAAATGTAACACCAACTTTAAAATGTCCAAGTACAACAGAAAGCTATGGAGGAAGTTACAGACTAAAAGCAGGATTAATAACAGCAGATGAATTGGTACTAGCAGGAGAAAGTTATGGAGTAGTAGGTAATAGTTATTTAAATCCAGGTTCCTCTGATATGTATTACTGGGGTATGACGCCGACCTATTTCAATTATGACCTTGCTTATGTTTGTAATGAGTCTGAGTTTTTGTTCAACTTTGATGTCAGAAACTTCAATTACGATGGTCTTCGTCCAGTTATCAATCTGTTAACTGATAACGGATTTACCTCAGGTGATGGTACGGCCTCAAATCCTTATGTAATTTCTTAGATAGAATGAGGCAAATGATTCCTCATTTGCCTCGAGCAAATTTGTTCCTATTTAAAGCGAATTTCTAATTTTAGAAATTTGCTTTTTGCGTTTTTTTGATATATTTTAGATTTTTTTCTTTCTTTTTGTCTTATAAATGCTATAATATTATTAGTTTGGTAGGAAGTGATGTTATATGGATTTTACTTTTAATAGCAAAGAAGAGTTATATCAAATGATAGAACCAGCCCTAAATGCTAAAAAAAGTGAACTTGATAGACTTGGATATCGCTATATCCATAAGAATGATGTATGGAATTATTTAATTGTAAATAAATGGAGTAAAGCCCATAATTTAGAATTAAATGATATAGTTAGTGATATTTTAAGCTGTGATAATAAATTATTAGATAAATATATTAAAGATAATCTTACCAAAAAAGAGAATATAGAAATCATATAAAGGAGTATAATCGGAGGTATCGTGATGAAAAAGAAAGAAAAGAAAGTTAAAGAAAAAAAGAATAAAAATGTAAAAAATAAAATAGCTAGTCCTAAAAAGAAAATGTTAATAAGAACATTTTTATTAGTTATAATCGCTGTTATTACTTGTACACTTATTGTACCATTATTTAAATCATTAAATTTTGGTCTTGATTTACAAGGAGGATTTGAAATACTTTATGAAGTAAGTCCTGTAGATGACAGTAAGATGACTAAAGATAAGTTAAATGCTACTTATAAGAGTATGCTTAAACGTATTGATACTCTAGGAGTTAGTGAACCAGAAATCACTTTAGAAGGTGATAATAGAATACGTGTTAAACTAGCTGGTGTTACTAATAAAGAAGAAGCTCGTGAAACATTATCTACTGTTGCTTCTCTAACATTCCGTGATAGTGAAGATAACCTACTTATGACAAGTGATGTTTTAGAAGCAGGAGGTGCTAGAGTAACAACAGACTCTACTGGTAGACCTGCAGTTGCTTTATCTGTTAAGGATAAAGATACATTCTATAAAGTTACTAATGCTGTTAAAGACTATGATAATAATATGATAGTTATATGGCTTGACTTTAATGAAATGACTGATTCATATGCTAATGAAGGAAGTATGTGTGGAACTGATGAAAGTAACTGTTTAAGTGCTGCTACTGTATCAGAAGGTTTTGCTAGTGATGTTATAATTCAAGGAAACTTTACAGAAGAAGAAGTAACTAATTTAGTTGATTTAATTAATTCAGGTTCTCTTCCTACTAAATTAACAGAAGTATCTAGTAAAACTGTAGGAGCATCATTTGGTGATGCAACTCTAACAACTACAATGTATGCTGGTATCGCTGGTGTTCTTGCAATCATTATTTTACTTATTGGTATATATAACTTTGCAGGTTTTATTTCTGCAGTATCTATACTTTTATATACACTACTTGTCTTTGCAGCATTCTGGTTAGTAGGTGGAGTCTTAACTCTTCCTGGTATTGCCGCTTTAATACTTGGTATTGGTATGGCTGTAGATGCAAATGTCTTAACATACTCTCGTATTAAAGAAGAATTATTAAAAGGAAGAAGTCTAGAAAATGCTTTTAAAAATGGTAGTAAACTAAGTTTTGGAACAATACTTGATGCTAACCTTACAACTCTTCTAGTTGCCATTATAATGTTCTATTTTGGTGAATCTAGTGTTAAAGGTTTCGCTACTATGTTAATCATAAATATCATTGTTACTATGATTACTATGGTTGCAATCACAAGATTCTTAATGAAAATATTTGTTAAAACTAAATACTTTGATAATAAATTAGGTCTATTTATTGGTGTTAATGAAGATAAAATTAATAAAGATAAAGAAGAGGTTAAAGAAGAAAAAACTTATAATTATTTAGGTAAAAGTAAATATTTCTATATCTTTAGTATCATTGTAATAATTGCCGGTAGTTTCTTATTTGCCTTTAAAGGAATGAATCTTGGTATAGATTTTCAAGCTGGAAGTGATATAACTCTTGGAACTACAGAAATTAGTGAAAAAGATCTATCTCTTGATTTAAAAGAATTGAAACTAAATAAAGTAAGTATTGATATTACTAGTAGTGAAACTGATATTAGAATTAGTGATGAATTAAAAGAAAGTGAAATAGATGAAGTAGAGTCTTACTTTAGAGAAAAATATAATACAGGTGTTGATATTGGAGTTGTTTCTAATGTTGTTAAACAAGACTTAATTAAAAATGCTGTATTTTCTATTATTGTATCTTTAGTAGGAATAATTCTTTATATTACTTTTAGATTTAAATTTAGTTATGGTATTTCTTCAGTTATTTGTTTAATTCACGATAGTTTAATGATGTTTGCTGGAGTAATTCTCTTAAGAACAGAGATAAACTCTATGTTTATAGCAGCTGTTCTTGCTATTATTGGTTATTCAATTAATAATACAATAGTTGTTTTTGATAGAGTAAGAGAAAATTTAAAAGCTAAAGATAATGATAAACTATCAAAAGATGAATTAAAAGAAGTAGTTAATAGAAGTATTAAAGAAACAATGTCAAGAAGTATTTATACTTCCCTAACAACCTTATTACCTGTAATTGCCTTACTTGTAATGGGAAGTAGAGAAATATTAACTTTTAATGTGGCCATGATAATAGGTCTTGTAGCAGGTACTTATTCATCATTATTAATCGCTCCAAGATTATATGTATCATTTGCAAGAAATAATAAAACTAAGAAGAAAAAACAAGTAAAAAAAGAAGTAAGTGAAAAAATAATAAAAGGTATAAACGATTAATAAATAATAGAAATGAGGGGTGAAGATATGAAAAAAGATGCTATTACAATAGATGATTTAATGGATAAAGTAGATACTTATATAAAAGATCCAAAAGCAAGACAAAAAATATTAGAAGCATATTATTATGCTAAAGAAAAACATACAGGACAGTATCGTAAAAGTGGGGAAGAATATATCACTCACCCTTTAAATGTCGCTTTAATTCTAACTAGTATCTATGCTGATCCTGAATGTTTACAAGCAGCTTTGTTACATGATGTTTTAGAAGATACTGATGCTACAGAAGAAGAATTTAAAGAAAAGTTTGGTCTTACTGTCTATAGATTAGTTGATGGTGTTACTAAACTAGGTAGACTTCACTTTTCAACTGATAATGAGTACTTAGTAGAATATTATAAAAAAATAATTGTTGGTATGAGTGAAGATGTTAGAGTAATTATTGTAAAACTTGCTGACCGTCTTCATAATATGAGAACTCTATGGGCTATGCCAAGAGAAAAACAAAAGAAAAAGTCTAAAGAGGTCTTAGAAATATTCGCTCCTCTTGCTCATCATCTTGGTATTCATAAAATAAAGAGTGAATTAGAAGATTTATCTCTTCGTTACTTAAAACCAACTGTTTTCTATGATATTGCCGACAAACTTAATAAAACAAAAGCAGAACGTGATACTACAGTTTATGAAATGCAAGAAGAAGTTAGTAATCTTTTAAATGAACATCATATACCTCATCAAATAAAAGGTCGTGCTAAATGTATTTATAGCATCTATAATAAACTTGATAAAGGTAAGAAATTTAGTGATATCTACGATTTATTAGCGATTAGAATTTTAGTAGATACAGAGCAAGATTGTTATCTTGCTCTTGGTCTTATCCATTCTAAATTTAGACCACTTCCTAAAAGATTTAAAGACTATATCGCTATGCCTAAACCTAATATGTATCAGTCTTTACATACAACTGTCTTTGGTATTGATGGTTATTTATTTGAAATTCAAATAAGAACTTATGAAATGGATGAAGTAGCCGAAAACGGAATTGCTTCTCACTGGGCTTATAAAGAAAATGGTGGTTCTAATAAAACTGCTAATCTTCAGTCAACTACTTCGCAAAAACTTCAATTTTTTAAAGAAATAATGGAATTATCTAATGATAAAATGAGTAGTGAAGAATTTGTTAGTTCTGTTAAAGATGAAGTCTTAAATAATAATATTTATGTCTTTACTCCTAAAGGAGATGTTATAGAACTACCTATTGGGTCAACTCCTTTAGACTTTGCTTATAAAGTTCATAGTAAAGTAGGGGATACAACAGTTGGAGCGATTGTTAATAATAATATAGTACCACTTGACTATGAATTAAAAAGTAATGATATTGTTAAAATAAATACTAATAAAAGTGCTCATCCATCTCCTGAATGGTTAAATATTGTTAAAACTACAGGAGCTCGTAATAAAATAAAAAGTTATTTTAGTAAAAATGAAAAAGAAGTCTTAATTGAACGAGGTAAAGATACTTTAGAAAAAGAACTAAGGAAAAGAAAAATACCTAATAGTGAATTTTATCTTGATAAAAATATTAAAGAAGTATATAAAAACCTAAAAATAGACAATCTAGATGACTTATACTATATTGTAGGTAGTGGTAAACATACTCCTAATAACATTATCAATATAGTCTTTGCTAAAAAAGAAGAAGAAAAACCTAAACTATTAAAAAATATTGTCAAAGTAAATGATAATAACTCAGATATTATAGTAGCAGGTATAGATAAGATTAAAGTATCATTTGCATCTTGTTGTAAACCAGTATATGGTGATGATATCGTAGGCTATATTACAAGAGGTAGTGGTATTAGTATTCATAGAAGTAATTGTCATAACTTAGCCACTTTAGATGATAGATGTATTGAGGTAAGTTGGGCTAAAAATAGATCTAATAAATATTATAGTGATTTACTTATTAGAACAGATACCTTAGAAAATAAACTAACTGATATAACACAGTCAACAAGCAAATTAGGAGTTAGTATAACCTCTATTAAAACTGTATCTCGTGATGAATATGCAACTTATGAGATGGAAGTATTAGTTAAAGATAAAGAACATTTAACGAAGTTATTACTAGATTTAAATAATTTATCATATATTACAAGTGTAGAAAGGTTAATGAAATAATGAGAGTAATAGTACAAAGATGCAGTAATGCTAAATGTGTTGTTAATAATAAAACTGTTAATGAAATAGATAATGGTTTAATGATTCTAGTTGGTTTTACTGATAGTGATAATAAAGATATTATTGAGAAAATGGTTAATAAAATAATAAACTTAAGAATATTTCCTGATAAGTTAGGAGTAATGAATTTATCTATAAAAGATATTGGTGGTAGTATTTTATCAATATCACAGTTTACTTTATATGCAGATACTACTAAAGGGAATAGACCTAGTTATATAAATGCTATGAAAGGTCCTAAAGCATCTTTACTATATGAATATTTTAATAAAAGATTAAATGATTTTATTCCTACAAAAGGTGGAGTATTTGGCGCTGATATGGAAATAACTTTAACTAATATGGGACCTACTACTATAATGTTGGAGAGATAATTATGTATAAAAATAGAATAAATTATAAATTATTAAATTTATTAATTTTAATGGGACTATTATATATAATAGTTACTAATATTGGTACTTGGTATAGTATATTAGTTTCTGTAATTAAAATATGCTTACCCTTTATAATTGCCTTTGGTATAGCTTACGCTCTAAATCCTTTAGTTAGAAAACTAGTATCTAAAGGTATTAATAAAAGCTTAGCCGTTACTATTGTCGTAGTAGGTGTTACCGCTATTATTATAGGCTTATTAGTTATAACATTACCTCTTTTATATAATCAATTAATTACTTTCGCTAGTAACTTTGGTCAAGTATTAGAAGATATAGGTGATAAATTTAATATTAATTTAAGTTTCATTAGTGATTTAAGTGGTGATTACCTAGATAATATAATCGCTAGCATTGGTAACTTTGTAAAAGATGGTTCAATTGATATAGTAGGTAAAACTACTTCTATTTTAGGCAAAATAGTTATTACTTTCGTTGTTTCCATCTATTTTCTTGCCTATATGGATAAGATAAGAAAAGTAGTAGGTAATTTCTTAAAACAAACTAAAAATAAACTATATCGTTATGTTAAAGCCTTAGATTATGAATTAAGTAATTATTTAAAAGGACTAGTACTATTTATGATTATTCAATTCTTTGAATACTCTTTAGTATTTTTTATAGTAGGTCATCCTAACTGGTTCTTATTTGGAGTCCTAGCATCTCTTACTACTGTTATTCCATATTTTGGAGGCTTAATCACAAACCTTCTAGCATTATTAACAGCATCAGTAATAGATCCTAATCTATTTATCGCTACCGTTATCATCTGTTTAATCTTCCCTCAACTAGACGGATATTATATTTCTCCAAAAGTTTATGGTAAAACTAATAATATTAATCCATTAGTTACAATAATGATGGTATCAATTGGTGGTACAGTAGGTGGAGTTTTAGGTATAATAATAGCATTACCAATATACATTGTAATATCTTCTAGTTATCGTTTCTTTAAAAGTGATATTAAAAAAGGAGTAAAAAAAGTAAAAGCCGAATTAAGTTAAAAAATGTAAAGACACATAGACAAAATGTGTAAATCTTGAAAAAATATTAAAAGTATGCTAAAATTACAGATAGCGAATAAAAAGAAAGTAGGTATTTTATGAGAACATTTTATCCTAATGAGGAATTCAATAATCTCATTACTCCTATTATAAGTAATAGTGAATATCAGAAGACAAAATCTTGTGTTCATCACGGTATGAATAGATATGATCATATGGTAAGAGTAGCATATTATTCATATAGAATTACTAAATTTTGTCATTTAAATTATAAAGATGCTACAAGAGGAGCGGTTTTACACGATTTCTTCTTAGATGATTATAATGATAAGAAAGCGAAAGTTCTTGTTAATCATCCTAAGATAGCATTAGATAATTCTCTTAAATATTTTGAGTTAACAGATTTAGAGCAAGACATTATTAAATCACATATGTTCCCAGTAGGTAAATCTGTTCCTCATTATCTAGAGGGTTGGATTGTTAATTTAGTAGATGACCTCGCTTGTTTCTATGAAAGAAGTTATGTCTTAAAAGAAAATATGTCAGTTGCCTTTAGTATGGTTTTTCTTCTATTCTTAGTATTCTTCAAAAGATGGTAATCATATGAATATAGAAGCATTACTTAATGGTACTAAAAATGATATCCAAATAAACGATGAGTTTTTAATACCTAAAGAATTATTTCAAGATTCTGGAATATTAGATTTATCTAAAATAAAAGTAGAAGGAAAACTAACTATGCCTAGTGATGATAATTTACTACTAGATATTAGTTGTAAAGGTATAATGACTATAGAAGATTCAGTAAGTTTAAAGCCCGTAAAATATCATTTTTCATTTGAAATTAATGAAAATGTACTAGAAAAGTTAGAAAATGATAAATTTACTCTTGATATTCTTAGCATTTTATGGGAAAATATTGTACTGGAGATCCCTATACGTTATAGCGAAGTAACTGATTATAAAGAATACTCTGGGGATGGCTGGAAAGTTATTAGTGAAGAAGAACATAAGAATAATACTAATAATCCATTTAAAGAATTATTAAACCAAATAGAGAAGGAGTGATAATATGTTAAAATTAGACATTCAAATGTTTGCAGTTCCTTTTAGAAAAGTATCAAAAACTAGAAAGAGAATGCGTAGAAGTCATAATGCACTTGAAGTACCTGGTATGGTTAAATGTCCAAACTGTGGCGAAATGATTAAAGCACATCGTGTTTGTCCTAAGTGTGGAAGTTATAAAGGTAAAACAGTTGTAGATATGACTGAAAAAGAAGAGGCTTAGTTATAAGTCTTTTTTTGTTGATGATTTTACTACTTTGTGATAGTATATAGGACAAGAAAAGAGGATTAAGATGAAAGTAATTAGAGAAGAAGATAAAAATAGTAATGTTTATATAACTAAGTTTACTACTGAGCGAGGAAAAAGATCTAAATCTATTGATAAAGGTATGTTTTTAAAAAAAGATACAGAAGATTATAATGAATTAGTTGTTTATATGGCCGATGGATCTAAACCAAGATATGAAAATGTTCCTGAACATAAGGTAAGGTTGTTAGAATTAAGATATCAACAATTCCTTAAAAATAAAGAAAAATTAAACGAGTTAAAAAACTCAAAAAAGATAATTAGCATAATTTGGGGTAGTATAGCTGGTATTATTATAGGTGTTACTACTCTTTCTACTAGTTCAATTACAATTATTTTGGCTAGCTCTCTTATTACAATATCTTTAGCAGCTGCTTCTGCTATCATATCTAATAAATCATTAAATAGTAAAATAGATGATATAAATAAATATGACTTATTTTTTGTAAATGAAGATATGTTTAAAAATGCAGATTTAGATGACCCTAATATTTTGGAACAAGTTAAAAGTAAAGACAAAAAAGAAATTGCAATGATTAAAAATAAAAAAGACTCTGAAAATGAGAAACCATATTTTGATAATAATAGTATTGATGGACTATCATTAGATGCTTTAAGGAAGATAAAAGCAAATATAGAAAGAGAAAACTATTTAGGATTAGCTAATAAAAAAGAAGATGTTAAAGATAAAGAATTAGTAAAAAAATAAAATTTATATGAAAATTGTAAATTGAGAAGATTTTAGAGTTCAATTTTTAAAATTCTCTAGAGGAATTTAATAAATTGAAACTCTTTTTTTCTTGAATTTTAAAAATTGCTTGTTTGCATTAGTTTTACCCCTATGTTAGAGTGTAGGCATCTACGTAGAAA